>JACCWY010000479.1 GCA_013697395.1 Chloroflexota bacterium
CCGACGGAGCAGCGCCTGGAGGATCCCGATCGTCCGCACGGCGAGCCGTCGGGCCGCGAGCGACGTCGCGCGAAGGAACGCGGCGACGAGTGACGACATCCGCGCGGTTGGGCCGAGGGTAGAATTCCACGCCCACACCAAGCCGACGGAGGGTCCTCCCGAGCGATGCGCGCCCATTCGATCACGATGCTGGGCACCGGCCTGATCGGCGATTTCTACACCATGACCCTGCACGGGCAGCGGGGTCGCGATCGGGTGAGGGTCGTCTATTCGCGAACCGAGGACCGGGGCGCGACATTCAGCGACCGGTGGGGGATTCCTGAGCACACGACCGACCTGGCGGGAGCGGTCAACCACCCCGAGACCGATGTCGTGGTGGTCGGGCTTCCGAACTACCTGCACGAGGAAGCGGTCTCCGCGGCGGCCGCGGCAGGCAAGGCGGTGCTGTGCACGAAGCCCCTCGGCCGCAATGCCGATGAGGCCCGCCGGATCCTGGAGACGGTCGAGAAGGCCGGTGTCTTCGGCGGCTACCTCGAGGACCTGTGCTACACCCCGAAGACCCTCAAGGCGGTCGCATCGGTCGAGGCAGGCGCGCTCGGCGACGTGACCTGGGTGCGGTCTCGCGAGACTCATCCAGGCCCGCACTCGGCCTGGTTCTGGGACGGGCGGCTCACGGGTGGCGGCGCGATCATCGACCTTGGCTGCCACTGCATCGAGATCATCCGCAGCTTCGTTGGCAAGGGGAACCGACCGCTCGAGGTGATCTGCCACACCGACACCCTCGTGCACCCGATCGCCGACGAGGACAACGCGATCGCCCTGATCCGCTTCGAGTCGGGCGCCATGGGGCAGTTCGAGGTCAGCTGGACCTTCCGCGGAGGAATGGACCTGCGCGACGAGGTCGCCGGCACGCACGGCACCATCTGGCTCAACCATTTCCTGCGCACCGGCTTCGAGATGTTCACCGCCGGAGGCTCGTCGGGATACGTGGCGGAGAAGGCGGAGACGAGCGCCGGCTGGCTCTTCCCCGTCGGGGACGAGGTCAGCGAGCTCGGCTACGTCGACATGTTCAGCGACATGTTCGATGCCATCGACGGCGGCCGCGCGCCGCGCGAGACCATGTATGACGGATACGTGGTCAACGCGATCATGGACGCCTGCTACCGATCCGCGAAGAGCCGGGCGTGGGAGCCGGTCGACCTGTTCGAGTGGCGCGGCGGGACCACCGCGCGCATCGGCGGCCAGCCCGAGCTGTACGACGGCAAAGTCGTCATCAAGCGCGAGACGCTCCCCGACGGACGCCAGAAGCTGATCCTCAAGGATCCCGAGTCGGGCGACTTCACGGACCTCGTCGTGGCCGGCACCTGAACCACGGCTTCGGCGGCACGCGGACTTTTGCACTTGACAGGCCGAAGTACGATCATCCGGTGCAATTGAGCGCCCTCGGCGGCGCATTCGTGCGCAACAGCGGACTGGACGATCGGCCGATGCAAACGTGAAGCGACCGAGCGAGATCGGAGCGGCCGTGATCGGCAGCGGCTTCATCGGCACGGTCCACATCGAGGCCCTTCGCCGGCTCGGCGTGCAGGTTCATGGCCTCCTGGGGTCGAGCCCGGACCGGGCGGCGGCGCGCGCCGAGCAGCTCGGGGTCGCGCGCGGGTACGCAAGCCTGGACGACCTGCTCGACGACGGGCGCGTCGACGTCGTGCACGTGACTTCGCCGAACCATCTCCACCACGGGCAGGTGCGCCGGATCCTGGCCGCCGGGCGCCACGTGGTGTGCGAGAAGCCGCTTGCCCTGACCTCGGAGGAGTCCGGCGACCTCGTCCGGCTGGCGGAAGAGAGCGGACGCGTCAACGCGGTCAATTTCAACATCCGCTTCTACCCGGTCAACCAGCATGCGCGCGAGCTGGTGTGGGACGGCGCTCTCGGCGACGTTCGGCTCGTGACGGGCCGCTACTTCCAGGACTGGCTGCTCCTCGAGACCGACTGGAACTGGCGGCTGGAGCCGGATCGAGGCGGCGCCCTGCGAGCGGTCGGTGACATCGGCTCGCACTGGATCGACCTGGTGACCTTTGTCACCGGCAATCGGATCGTGTCCGTCATGGCCGACCTGGCGACCTTCATCCCGACCCGCCGGCAGCCGGCCGGGCCGATCGAGACCTTCTCGACCGAACGCTCGGATGACACCATCGAGCGTGAGATCGGGACCGAGGACGTGGCCACCATCCTGCTGCGCTTCGAGAACGGCGCGCGCGGCTCGGTCGCCATCAGCCAGCTGAGCCCCGGGCGCAAGAACTCGCTCCAATACGAGGTGGATGGCTCGAGCGCGTCCACCTTCTGGGACTCTGAGCAGCCGGATCAGCTGTGGATCGGGCATCGCGAGCGTCCGAACGAGATCCTGATCCGGAATCCGGCCCTGATGGGGCCTGCCGCGCAGGCCGCCTCGGCCCTGCCGGGAGGGCACGTCGAGGGATTTGCAGATACCTTCCGCTCGCTGTTCCGCGCCATCTACGCCGACGTCGGCGCCGGCGCGCCCGCAGAGCGGCCTGCCTATCCGGTTTTCGCGGACGGGCACGATGAGATGCTCGTCGGCGATGCCGTCGCAGCCAGCGCACGCGACGGACGCTGGTGCGACGTCGTGCGTGCCCCGATGGCATCCACGGTCCATGCGGAGGACGCCCGTTGAGGCTCGGCTTCCTGACCGCTCCCTTCCCCGACACTCCGCTGGGCGAGGTCGCCGCCTGGGCTGGGCCGAACGGCTTCGAGAGCCTCGAGATCGCCTGCTGGCCACCATCGACAGGCACGGCGCGGCGGTATGCCGGGACGTCGCATATCGACGTGACCGACCTCTCGCAGGAACGCGCAACCGAGATCGTCGAGGAGGTCGCTTCTCACGGGCTTGCGATCTCCGGGCTCGGCTACTACCCGAACCCGATGCATCCCGACCGCGAGGTGCGCGAGACGGCGATCGGCCACATGAAGCTCGTGATCGAGGCGGCGGCCCGGATGGAGGTCCCGTTCTTCAACACGTTCCTCGGCGGCGACGCCTCGAAGCACGTGGACGCGAACTGGGAGACGGCGCTGACGATCTGGCCGGAGATCGTGGACCGCGCAACGGACCAGGGAGTGAAGATCACGATCGAGAACTGCCCGATGATCTTCAGCCACGACGAGTGGCCGGGCGGGCACAACATCGCGTGGTCGCCGTACATCTGGCGCCGGATCATCGAGCAGTGGGGAGGCACCATCGGCCTCAACTACGATCCGTCGCATCTCGTCTGGCTGATGATCGACCAGGAGCGCTTCATCCGCGAGTTCGGTCCGCACATCCTCCACGTCCAGGCCAAGGACGTGGAGATCGACCGCGACGGCCTCTACGAGCGCGGCGCGCTCTCGTCGGGCATCGGCTGGCAGATCCCGCGCCTGCCGGGACTGGGAGAGGCGAACTGGGGCCGCATCTTCGCCGCGCTGTGGCGGGCCGGCTACGACGGCGACGTCATCATCGAGCACGAGGACCGCGACTTCGAGGGCAGCGACGAGCTCGTCAAGCGTGGCTTCCTGCTGGCTCGGGACATCCTCCGCCCGTACATCAAGTGAGCGCCCTGACCATGCCGATCAGCATCGAGACCGTCACCGAGCGCCAGCTCGCAAAGACGATCGACCACTCGCTCCTCAAGCCGGAGCTCGACGATGCCTTCATCGAGGCAGGCTGCCGGCTGGCCGCCGAATACGACGTCGCATCGGTCTGCGTCCGCCCTGCCGACGTGAAGCGCGCAAAGGCGATCCTGGAGGGCACGGCAGTGGCGGTCGGGACGGTCATCGGCTTCCCGCACGGATCGTCGACGACCGCCACCAAGGCCTTCGAGGCGCGCGATGCGCTGGCCAACGGTGCCACCGAGCTCGACATGGTGA
>JACCWY010000554.1 GCA_013697395.1 Chloroflexota bacterium
GGGCCACGCAGCTCGCGAACCAGCTGCGGGCCGACCGCGGATGCGGGGAAGAGCTTGACGAACGTGGCGCCGGCAGTCCAGGCCGCCGCGATCTCGGACGGTGTCATCGCGCCCGGCACGAACGGGAAGCCGTGATCGACGGCCGCGCGGATCAGCTGGAGGTCGACGATGGGTGCGACACCGAAGTCGGCACCGGCGGCACGGGCGGCGTCCAGCTGTTCGCGGCGCAGGATCGTGCCGGCCCCAACCAGGAACGGGTCCCGGGCCCCGCGGCCGGAGAGGTGCCGGCGAACCTCGACCAGGTCGCTCGCGCCGGTCGCGGCGTCGAGCGTGATCTCGAAGGCTCTGACGCCGGCCGCCACCAGCTCAGCGACCAGGGCGAGCAGGCGCTCTCGCGGCTCGACCCGGCGCAGCACCACCACGAGGCGGTGCGTCCGGATGGCGGTCGCCACGGCACCGCTGCGCAGGTGCGTGCCGCTCATGCGCCGGCCACCGCCGCCTCGACCGGCTCGAGCAGGGCCCCGTCCGACAGAAGGCGCCCGCGAACGGCATCCGCGCCGATCGCGCGAGGGGTTGTGGCGGCCGCCGCCGAAAGTGCTGCCGCTGTGCCGGCGGCTTGGCCCATCGCCATGCAGGTGGCCATCGAGCGGGCCGACGCGTGCGTGTCGTGCGTCGCCGAGAAGCAGCGCCCGGCGACGAGAAGCCCTTCGACGCCGAGCGGCAGCAGCGTCCGGTACGGAATGCCGTAGACGCCGGATTCCGCGACGTAGCGCCATTCCGTGTCGCCGCCGGCGTGGTGATCCTCGATCGGCGCGCCGCACAGCGCGATCTCGTCCTCGAATCGCCGTCCCTCGAGGACGTCCTCGCGCGTGAGCCGATAGTCGCCGTGCACCCGGCGGCTCTCGCGCACGCCGATGGCCGGACTGGTCGCCACGACGACAGCGTCCTCGAAGCCCGGGACGCGATCGCGCAGGAAGCGGGCATACTCGCGCACCTGGCGCCGGCCATCGACTTCGGCCCGCGTCAGCTGCCGCGGGTCGGTGGCGTCCACGTTCGGGATCCGCGTCATGTGGGCCAGGACGATCCCGGCGAACGGCGTGCGGTGCCACGAGCCCTCGATCCGCGGCAGCCGGTACTCGCCGGACGCGGCCGCCTCCCGCATTAGGTCCCATAGCTGCGACTTCGGGACCGATGCGGCGCGTGCCACGTCGACGTTTGCCAGCTTGAACAGGGTAGACAGCGACTGCACCCGGCCCGTCGCCTGCGCGTTGTCGTACGCGACGCCGGCCATGGCGCACAGGTCCGCGTCGCCGGATGCGTCGACGATGACGTCGGCGGCGAACGTGTGCTCGCCCCCCTTGTTCCAGATCCGAACCGCCCGGATCCGCTTCTCGACCATCTCCACGCCGGTGGCCCACGTATGAAGGAGCAGATCCACGCCAGCGTCCTCGGCCAGGCGCTCCCACAGCAGCTTGAGCGCCTCCTGGTCGTAGGTGACGCCGGTGCCGGCGCCGTACGTGTTCGGGCGCTCGAACGCGATGCCATCGGCCGTCAGCCGCTCGACCACCTCCCAGCCGATGCCGCCGACGACGCGGCGCGACTCCGATCCGGGCGTGTAGAACGCGTAGAAGGTGTCGAGCACGGCCGTCGAGGTGCCGCCCATGAAGCCGAGCCGATCGACGAGCAGGGTGCGTGCTCCTAGGCGGGCGGAGGTGATCGCCGCGGACGAGCCGGCCGCGCCAGAGCCCACCACGATGACGTCGTAGCTGTCGCTCATGCGGCAGCCGGCTCGAGGGCAAACGCGCGCGCCGGGTTGGAGACCAGGATTGCGTCGACGGCCTCTTCGCCGATCCGCCGACGCAGCCGAGGCACGAAGGTCTCCATCAGGTAGCGCATCCCTGGCCCGCCGCCGTATGAGCGCAGGGAGCTGCGCCGGCCGAGATCCTGGCCCAGCAGCAGGCGGTCGAGGTGCCCGGCCCCGACGACCCGATCGACCAGATCGAGCAACTCGCTGTCGGGCCGATACTTCGTGCGGCCCATCGTGTCGTACTCCAGGCTCACGCCGCGCGCGGCGATCTCGGTGTGAAGCTCGGCGTCCGGGTTGCGGTCGAGGTGGGCCAGGATGATCCGATGCGGCGCGACTCCGAAGCCTTCCAGCAGGTTGACGATCTCGTGCGCGAAGGTGCCGATCTCGGTGTGGACCAGGATCGGGACGCCCGCCCGCCGGCTGCCGATTGCGGCCGCCTCCAGGCGACGCTTCTCGGCGTCGCTGGCGTGGTGGTAGGAAGCCCCCGCCTTGATGGCGCCCGCCCGAGCCGGGTCGGGCTCGGCCATCGGATCGGTCCAGTCGGCGGGGTCCATTCCGACCTCCAGGTCCCTGACGATGCGCTCCGCGAGCAACTCGACCGTGGCCTCGTACACCCAGTGTCCGGCGGGATAGTGCGCGTCGCGGTGGTAGCCCGTGGCCGCGATGATCGGCACGCCGGTCGACCTGGACACGGCGCGCAGCAGGTCCGGCCGGCGCCCGAGGCCGATGGGCGTCACGTCGACGATGGCGCCGATCCCGCTCGCCCTGCCCTCCATCACCTCTGCTGTGGACGGCTCCAGGTCCTCGAACTCATCGCCGGGCAGTGCCGGGGTGCGGAGAAAGACATGGTCGTGGGCGT
>JACCWY010000001.1 GCA_013697395.1 Chloroflexota bacterium
GGGCGCACCTGCCGGCGGCCGGTACGGTGGCTGCAAACGACGCCCCAGGGTGACGAATGCCCGAGCCTCCGCTCCAGACCCAGCAGTTCGGCCGACGCTATCGACGCACCCGGCCATGGGCCGTCCGTGACCTGTCGGTCACCGTTCCAGAGCGAACGATCACCGCGCTGGTCGGCCCCAACGGCTCCGGCAAGTCCACGCTCATCCGTGGCTGTCTCGGCTTCGAGCCGCCCGATGAGGGTCGCGTCCTCGTATACGGCCGCGATCCGCAGCGCAATCGCCCCGAGGCTGTGAATGCCATCGGTTACGTCCCTCAGCAGCCAGCTCTGTACCGTAGCCTCTCCATCGGCGACCACCTGGACATGGCCCGCGTGGCGCGACCGTCCTTCGATCGCGCCTACGCGCTGCGGCGGGCTAACGATGCGGGCCTGTCGGAGGAACGCAAGGTCGCCGAGCTGTCCGGGGGCGAGCAGGCGCAGGTGGGGCTCTCCCTGGCGCTGGGCACGCGGGCGCCGCTGCTCCTGTTGGATGAGCCGCTGGCGGCTCTCGACCCGCTCGCCCGCCGCCACTTCCTGACCGCGCTCCTCGACGACGTGCGTGCGCGAGGGGCCACCGCCGTACTGTCTTCCCACGTGGTGACCGATGTCGAGCAGGCTTGCGACTGGCTGGTTGTGCTCGGGCGAGGCCGACTCGCGTTGCACATGTCGATCGCCAGCGCCAAGGAGGCTTTCCATACGCTGTCTGTGGGGGAGCTGGACGGCCACCCTGCCATCGGCACCTTCCCCGGTCCAGGCGGAGAGCTGCTGGCATTGGTGCGTGGCATGTCGGCGGGCCGATCCGCGTCGCTCGAGGAGATCGTGCCCGGTCATCTCGCCGCTGCCTACGTCGACGGCCAGGCGGAGGCAGCCTGATGCTCGCGGCGGCACGGGTGACACTCAAGCTCCACCGCTTCGAGGTGGGCGTCGCCGTGGTCGCCGCCATCGCGGCGGCCGTGCTGGGGCTGATCATCGCGGTGCGGATCGACGCGCTGGGCGTCTCCCAGGACTGTCTTGACCGGGTGCGGGCGTCACAGGACGGCTTCAGCGCCGGGGAGGACTGCTTCTCCCTCGTTCGCGCCGGTTCGGGCATCCTGGGTGAGTCCTATCTCGATGGAGAGGGCACCGTGCCGCTCTCGATCATGGGCGCGTTGCCATTCCTGCTCGGCCTCCTTGGCGGCGTCCCGATCGTGGCGCGCGAGCTCGAGGCGCGGACGGCGTCGACTGCCTGGTCACTCAACGGCTCGCGTGTCCGCTGGCTCGCGCGCCAAGTGTGGCCTGTCGGTCTGGTCCTGGGAACCGCGATTGTGCTGGCGGCGCTTGCCGCCATGCCGGTCGCCGAGGACTTCGTGGCTTGGGGTCACGGCGGCGAGTCGTCACTCATCGGTCTTCACGGGCCGCTCGCCGTAGTGCGGGCCTTCGGCGCCTTCGGTATCGGGCTGGCGGTGGGCGCCCTGTTGGGCCGCACCCTATCGGCGTTCCTCGTTGGCGTCGCCCTGACCCTCGCGATCACCTTCGCTCTAGGAGAGGGCCGCGCCACCTGGCTCGGGTCGATGGAGCCCCAACCGATCGTCACCTACTCCGCTGAGACCGGTGAGTACAACGGCATTCCGGGCGCGGTGGCCACGTCCTGGGGCTGGCTGACACCCGAGGGCGTGTTGCTCTTGAAGGAGGACGCTCGGCAACTGGCCACACAAGCTGGCGTGCCGCCGGCGGATCCCGATGACGTCCAGGACACGCCGGCGGCGATCTGGCTCCAAGAGCATGACTACACGGAGGTGTCGCTTGGCGTGACCGACGAGATGGCGCTCGGCTGGGCGCCATTCGACGGGCTAACCTTCGGCGTCGTCGGGATGGTCGGGTTCGCTGGCACCATAATGCTCGTCAACCGTCGCCGCCCCGCCTGATCCGACATCCCCGATTGCGCATCCTGTGCCTTCAAGGCAGCGTGCTGACTGTGAGTCAGGAAGCCCGGCCCTCCGTGCGACTTCGACGGCTGAGATCCCGTCGGCATCGATGGTCCATCCTCATGCGTGCGGTCAGGCTCCGGCCGACTGAGCAGCTTCCGCGATCGCCAGCCAAATGCCATCGTCGCGACGGACGAAGCGGCCTCGATACGTCGGAGTGGCGACACGCGAGTTCACGTTCGAGCCCGACAGTGGCTTGGAGCTTCGGGGCGGCGTGTAGTGGCCCCTTTCGCGAATGCGATCCGCAATGGCGTTGGCAGTCAGCGGATGACCGGCTTCGCGCAAGACGGCTTCGATCTCCTGGTGCAAGCTCGGCGAACGCTTGGGGGTATTCTTCGGCCGTTCGCCTGTCGCCTTCCGCCGGCGACCGCGCGCAGGGCGCCGCCCGGATCTCGACGTTGACGACGGCTCGGCTCGTCTCGTCTCCCGGCCGGCGGGCGCAGACGCCTTATGAGCAATGAGGCGCTCCAGCAGAACGTTAGTTTGACGCTGCGCCTCGATGAGCGCATCCAGGCGCTCGAGAAGCGGCGAGCCGTCACCGTCGATTGCACTGAGTCGAAATGGAAGTTTGATCGTGCGTGAGGGTACTGGGCAACGTAGCGGAAGGAAAGTTGGTCTTTGCACTCGGCGCGGCGACCTGAGTCGAAGTCAGGTGCTCATCTGATGAGCAAGCGGTTAACAGCCGCCGGGCATCTCCCCGAATTCGCGCTCAGAAGCGGCCGTCCAGCGC
>JACCWY010000027.1 GCA_013697395.1 Chloroflexota bacterium
CACCCGGCGTGAAGTCGATCCGCTCGGGGGTCGGCGTCGTCTGACCGTTGTGGTAGCGCTCGATCGCGGGGATCGCGTCTCGAGCGTAGGACGTCGGGTACCCGTCGACAGGATCGTCGTACAGGACGCACAGCACCTTCGCCATCTCTGCCTAACCTCCCTCACCTACGTCCGGACATGGTTGAGAATGCTACACCTCTGGCGAATGCGGCCCGCAACAGTCTCCGGCCCCGACGGTAACGAACCGAACGAGGTGCCGATCGCAACCTGCTGGGGCGCACGCGCGCCAACGCTGGGCTGCCACCGAACAGCCGAGCGAGCTCATGGGTGGCGACCGCTGGCGGGAGCTGCTCGGGCGCGCCAACAGAGGAGATAGTTGCCTGCGGCATGCTCGCTGAGCGGGCTCTGGGAGTAGGTGCTCCCGCGCAGTGGCCCTGCGCGAATCCACGCAAATGAGTTCGGGTGAACCGCAATTCGCCTCCGCGAACGACCGATGTGCCGCGCAATCTGCGGTTCAAGTATTTGCCGCACGGCTTGCGCCAGAGGGAGTCCGCGGCGACGATAGCGCGGTGACGGAAGTGCCGGAGACCAGGTACGCGTGGAACGGCGACGTTGCACTCGCCTACCAGGTCATGGGTGAGGGTCCGATCGACATCGTCTACATCCAAGGGTACGTCTCGAACGTTGACCTGAATTGGGAATCGCCCCGCCTCAGCCGCTTCCTGCGGGTCTCGCCGCCCATGCTCGGTTGATCGTCACGGACCGGCGCGGCTGGGGCTGCTCCGACCGGTCTCGCCCTTCGACGTCGCGCCACTCGAGACGATGACGGACGACTTGGTGTGCGTGAGGAGTGCGGGATCAACACGTCGCTCTTCGCGGCGACATACCCAGATCGCACCCGGGGCCTGATCCTGTGCGACGCGTACGCCACCTACGGTGACTCCGTGACTGCCAATGTGCCGGGTGACGACGAGGAATTCGAGCGGCAGGTCACGCAGGTCCGGGAGGAGTGGGCGACGCCGGCGTGGGTCGCCCATTGGACCGATGTTCGCGAGCGCGACTGGTTCCCCCGCTATCGCGGCTGCGCGACCACCCGGGGGTTTGATCGCCGAGATGCGTCGCTGGCGCTTCACGGACCCGCGCCCAATTTACCCGACCATCCACGTCCCGACGCTCATCTTGGCCACAACCGGCGGGGACTCGATTCAGTCGGCGCAGAACGGCCGCTACCTGGCGGAGGCGATCCCCGGTGCCCGTCTGGTGCAGCACGACTTCGTGGAACGGCCGTGGTTGCACTGGTATCGACGCGGCAATGCGATCATCGAGGAGATCAGCCGGTTCCTCGCCGAGTTACGCGATGAGGACGTGATCCTCGACCGGGTGCTCGCAACCGTGCTCTTCACCAACGTTGTTTCGTGGAGCGGCATCACGGCCTGGTGCGCTCGCTCATAGCGCGCTACGACGGGCGGGAGATCGACACCGCCGGAGACGGATTCTACGCCACCTTCGATGGCCCCGGCCGGGCCATCCGCGCGGCGGAATCTGTGGTTGCAGCCTCGCGATCGCTCGGCCTGGAGAGTCGAGCCGGCGTTCATACAGGCGAGTGCCTGCTCGTCGACGGCAAACCGGGCGGGATCCGAGGTGAAAACGGCGAAGAAGGCGTCACCCTCGGTGCTAAGGTCGATGCCGCCGTGGCTTCGGATGGCCGTTCGAAGGATGAGGTGGTGCTCATGCAGGACATCAGGCCATCGATCGCCCAGCGCTCGGGCCAGGTTCGTGGACCCCTCGATGTCGGTGAATAAGAACGTGACGGTGCCGGTGGGTAGACTAACCCTGTCCAGTGCCGCGGCCATGGCTCGGAACCCCGGAGCGGATGCCTGTCCGACTATACGCTGGCACTCGATTCCGACCGCAGCATCCGGGCTGTGACGAGCGGAGCCGCGAGCGAGGCGGACTTCCGCGAGTGGATCGCACGTGGCGCATGACGCCAATCCCCAGGTGCGACGTCTGACTCGTCACCGCCAGGGCCGCGAGAGGCCCGTGTGCTCGCCGGGAATGTGCGCCGCCTGCGCGATCTGCAGGGCATCCAAAGGAGCTCGGCATACGTCCGCGGCCGCTTGATTGGCTTGCGTGTGCGCGGCACGGTAGTACTCTTACCGGTAAGAGGAGGAGGAACAGCCATGCGAATTACATCGAAGGGCCAAGTGACGATTCCCCAGGATGTCCGAGAGGAGGCCGGGCTGCTGCCCCACACCGAGGTCGAGTTCGTCATCGAGCGCGACGGCGTCCGAATCGTGAAGGCGCGTCAGGGGCGGCGGCCGACCCGTGGCGCCATGGTGGTGGATCGCCTGCGTCGTGGCGCGGGACGCGTCTCGATGAGCACCGACGCGATCATGGCGTTGACCCGAGGGGAATTGTGACGCCAGTCTTGGTCGACAGCAACGTCCTGTTGGACGTTGTCACCGACGACCCCACCTGGGGCAGCTGGTCCAGCGCCACGCTGGCGCGCACAGCGGACGAGGCGATCCTGGTCATCAACGCGCTGGTCTATGCCGAGGTGTCGATCGGCTTTGCCGCCATCGAGGCGCTCGAGGACGCACTGCCGGCCGATCTCTATCGGCGCGAGGACCTGCCCTACGATGCTGCGTTTCTTGCCGGGAAGGCGTTCCTCACGTACCGGCAGCGTGGAGGAACGAAGCGCTCGCCGCTGCCCGACTTCTACATCGGCGCCCACGCTGCGGTCTCCCGCTACCGGCTCCTCACCCGCGATGCGACGCGCTATCGCACCTATTTCCCCAAGCTCGAACTGATCGCGCCCGCAGCCTGAGCCCAGCGGACGAGCATCGGGAGGAGGTTCCGGCCCAAGGGTCCTCTCTTCATGCCGACCCGTCAGCCAACTCCGCCAAGCGTCGGCCGACGATGGGCATGGCTGTTAGCACGGCCCCGAATCCTGCCGGGGACGCTCACGCCCTGATCGCCCAGTACGCAAGCAACGCCCGCTCGCCCCGACCATCGTTTCGACGAGTCTGCACGCAACTACGGCCGTCGCGCCCACTGACTGTGACCCGGCCGGATCACTGGGCGACGGCAGTTGGGGCATCGGCGTGGGCGTACGCGACCACCGCTTCGGGATCCATCGCTCGCCCCTCGGCAAGCGCGCGTTCGACTGCCTCGTCACCGATGGCCTGCCGTGCCGTCCCGAGGGGGTCGACAATGAGCAGAGCGGCGGCTGGCGGTCGAATCGCTCCGGCCGCTTCGCGGACCGCGTCCGCCGCGCCCCACAGCCGGGCGACGCGCTCGTGCCGGCCCATCTCGCTCTCGACGGCGGCAAC
>JACCWY010000044.1 GCA_013697395.1 Chloroflexota bacterium
CAGGCGAACCCGTCCGCAGCGCGCTGGTGCGCGGCGTATCGCCTCGGCCAGATCGGCGTAACGGCAGATCTGTGGGGTGCTTGTGCTCGCTGGCATGGGTGTGATCATCCCGAACCCGTCAGGCGGCGTGCGCATGATCAGCGAGGACTTCGTCGATCGTGCGTCTGGCGCCGCCGACGCCTACAGGGTTGGTGTCCAGGTAGTACGGGAAGGCCCGCAGAGCATCACGGTGAGCAGCATGACCCAGGCGGGGCACATGGAGTCGGCCGCCATCGGGGGACGCGACCGATCGGCGGACGATCGCTCGCACAGCCCAATCACATCGTGCGCGAGAGGCCATGTGAAGTCCATGGTCTCTCCGGGCGCAACCGGCTGGGCGACACTTCTGACCCGGGACCCTCGCGGGCGTGGAAGCAGATCTGCTATCGCCAGTCGCACTGCTCCTCCGGGACGCCAACCGACCGCGCGTAGGCCAACGCCTCCTCGTGCGTGGCATCGTCACCGCGGGTGTATCGGAACACCCTGCCGGGAAAGACGACATACACCTGGCCGTCGGAGTCGAGATTCGCGTACCAGCCCGGAGAGTCGAGCGCTCGGGACAGCCTTTCGGCGAGCTCATCGGGGTCGGCGGTGTTGGAGTCGAACTCCAGCAGGGTCCACACAGCCGGCTGCTCGGGTGTCGCGTGGGCAGATGCCGCCCGGGACAAGCGTCGCACGACCACGCCGAGGTCGTCGAGGACGACGCCGACCCGCAGGCTTTCGATGATCAATGCACCTGCCAGCATCCATCTCTCCCCGGCGTACTTCTGTGACTCCCCTTGTGATTCGCCGCTACAAGGCGCTCGCCTCCGCGAGCGCCGCCCGCGAGATCGCCAGTCACGACTTCGGCAGCAGCTCGAACCGGCGCTCGAGGTCGGGAGTCCCGAGCAGCCGCGCGATGCGGTCCGGATCGATCATTCCGAATCATGGTATGGCTCGGAGGCAGCGTCAATCACTGGCGACCCAAGGCCGATCGAGGCCAACGGATCTCACGCGGCGTGCATGGCGACGTCCGAGCGACGTCGTGGCCGGCAGCTTCTTCGATCCACTGCCACCGGAGGCCGGTGGCACGTGCTGTCGGCGCTCATCTATGACTGGGACGGTGAGGCTGCAGGCGCGATCCTGGGGCGCTGCACGGAAGCGGCAGGGGCGACGGCACCCTGTTGTCCCGGAGAAGATCGGCGCCGACGGTGCGTGGCTACGCACCGGGATGGACCTACGGATGTGTTGGTCTACTTCGGCGGCAAGGTACGCGGCGTCGCCGAGCGCACCGCGATGCGCAACGGCGACGACAGCTAGTCGGAGAGGGGACCGAGCCATGGGTGGCCAGGGCGGAGGAGTGAGATGGCTTCCCAGATCCATGAGCGCTGTTCTTCGGTGAGGTTGGGAAGTAGGGCGAGGAGGTCGAGCTCGTCGTGGGGGCGGAGGTCCGGCGGCAAACCGTCGCGCCATGCCGGGGGGTTGGCCTTGTAGAAGAGGATGACTTCCGGGACCACTGTGGACAGGCCCCAGGAGGACTGTCGGACACATCGCCGCAGCGGCAAGGTGATGCGGGGCTCGCGGCTGAAGATCCAGTCACGACCCGAGCGCTCGTTGAGGAGAACTTCGAGAGTGAAGCCGTCGTCCGAGCGTGCGTGGATGTGGGCGGGAAGATCGAGGCGGCGGCCGTCCCAGGGCTCGATGCTGTCGTCCGCGACGTGGTTGTCGTGGCCGATCAGTTGCCAGTCGCCAAGATGATCGAAGATGGCGCGCTGGTCGTCTTGAAAGACGGCGATATCTACGTCTGCGTGGCTGCGGGTCTGGCCGCCGAGCCAGGCGTCGACGGCCCAGCCGCCGCAGAGGTACCACATAGGGCGGAAACCTCGCATGACGCGGACGACTTCGGCGATGGGTTGAGGTATGGGAGTCATGCATTCAAGGTGCGGGTGGTTATTGCGCAAAGCAAGCGTGGGGTTCGGGCGAGCCCGTTCCGCAGGTCTTCGCCCACGGCGACCTGGGCGCCCGCCAAGTCTTCGTCGAGAACGGTCGCCTCAGCGGGATCATCGACTGGGGCGATGCGATGGTGACCGATCGGCACCATGAGCTCATCCAGCTCTACCGCGACATGTTCGATTGCGACAAGGCGCTGTTGCGGGTGTTCCTTGAGGCCAGTGACTGGCCGCGACCCAGGCGGTGCGCTCGATCTCCTCGGGATTTCGGCCGACGGCGTCGCAGTGCTCGAACAGGATCCGCTCCTTCCGCCGAACGGTGTGCTGCCAGACCGCGACTTGGAAAGTCCACGCGGCATAGCTAGCGATAGCCGCTGGAGGATGGCCGGGGTCCGGCCAGAGATGAGTCTAGACGCCTCTCCCGAGCTATCGTCAGGACGTGTGTAAATAGCTGACTCTGAGCCCGCGGGGGCAAAGGAGAACGGCGTACCCTTCCGAGGTCGTTGAAGCCAACAGAAGGAGCACGCCGCCGATGGAAACGTACCATGCCCTGACCCCGGTCTGGCACGCCGAGCGCCGCGCCAGCCGTCCGAAGCTGTCCAGGCTGGCGGCCAGCGAGGCCCTGCGCGAGTACGTGCAGGATCGTTTCGCCGCCACGATCACCCGGCCCGACGGCGGGCGGGTGCCGGGGCCCGACGCCCGCTGGATCGGCCGCCGCCACGGCCGGCGCCAGGATCGACGCTGGGCCACGGCGTGGAGCCCGGAGCAGATCGCGAACCGGCTGCGGATCGACTTCCCCGATGATGCATCGATGCGGATCAGCCACGAGGCCATCTATCAGGCGCTGTATGTGCAGGGCCGCGGCGCGCTCAGGCGCGAGCTGGTGGCCTGTCTGCGAACCGGCCGCGCCATGCGCGTGCCGCGGGCACGCAGCCGGCGGCGCGGGAAGCAGTTCGTCACCCGCGAGATCATGATCAGCCAGCGGCCGGGCGAGGTCGACGATCGCGCCGTGCCCGGACACACGGGGAGGGCGACCTGATTCTGGGGCTCGACAGCTCAGCCATCGGGACCCTGGTCGAGCGCAGCACCCGGTTCACGATGCTGCTGCACCTGCCACCCATGGTCGAGCACCGCACCGGTCGCCGCGCCGTCAACGGGCCCGCGACGGCCGGACACGGCGCCGAAGCGGTCCGCGACGCGATCGCCGCCACGATCGTCACCCTGCCCGACCAGCTGCGCCGCTCGCTGACCTGGGACCAGGGAGCCGAGATGGCACAGCACGCGCAACTGCGCATCGAAACCGGGCTGGCGATCTACTTCTGCGACCCCCACTCGCCCTGGCAGCGCGGCAGCAACGAGAACACCAACGGCCTGCTGCGCCAGTACTTCCCCAAGGGCACCGACCTGGCCAGGCACAGTGCCGAGGACCTCGCTGCCGTGGCCGCCGCCCTGAACCACCGGCCCCGCAGGACCCTCGGACACCCGCCGAAGCCCTCAATCAACACCCACACTCGATCCAACAAGGCAGTGTTGCGACGACTCCTTGAACCTGGTCAGTACACGTCGCTGGCCTTCGGTCGCCGTTGCCGGGAGGCCGGCATCGCCGGCTCCATGGGCAGCGTCGGCGACGCCTATGACAACGCCGTGGCCGAGAGCTTCTTCGCCACCCTGGAGACCGAGCTGATCGACCGGCACAGCTGGCGGACGCGAGCCGACGCACGCCTGGCGGTGTTCGACTTCATCGAGGCCTTCTACAACCCGCACCGCCGCCACCGCTTCATCGGCCACCTGTCACCGGCCGAGTTCGAGAGGAGGTATCGTTCCGCACAGCCCCCGGCTGCCTAGTCCTGAACGCTCCACGAAAGCGGGGCAACTCCAGAGTGAACTCTACCGCGTCGAAAGGGTTCCCGTGAGGGGTGGTGCGCGCCGAGCCTGAGGAGCGCACCGGCGTAGAGGAGGTGGCATCAGGGACGGCTGGTCGGTCAACTGGGGAAACCCTCCCGCACTCGTGGCGAAGTCGATCGCCCCGGAAGCGGGTCCTGGTATAAGCGCACAGCGAAGTCCAGGGCCAGTGCGGAGGGAGTCGGAGCGGGACGTAGACGGTGACGTTCTAGCTGAGCCCACCGATGATGACGCTCACGATCGCGGCGATCGCCCCGAGCGCGGTCCACGTCTGGCGCGTCCTGGCCGCGCAGCGCCAGTAAGTACTCGCTCCATCTGAGCACGATTGCTCCAGGGAATCCGACGATCTCCGTTTCCGTCCGGCCGGCTACAGGTACGAATAGGGTACAGCCGGGAGTCTGGAATCGCCGGTGCGAGTTAGGACGGACCCGCCTTCAGCGTTGCTCCGCCGTGATCCCGATCGCAGGGCCGGAATAACGGCGCTGAGCAGCAAACGTCACCTGGATTCGTCATGTCATGGCGCCCGCCTCCCCCTCTCAGTGACCGGCGCTGGCTCTAGCCGGGAGGCCCCCACAAAAGAACGCAGCGGCTTCGCCAAGCGCTTTGCGAGTTCTGGGTCGCCGCGGCGCAGCTCATCGAGGAAGGCGTCGGTGGCGGTGCCGATCGCCTCCAGAAGCGTCAACCGGTCGAGGTCGCTCACGAGGCTTGCCAGCAGCGGGTCGCGCTCGGCCGCCGGCAGCTCGTCGACGTGTGCGAACTCATCGGACTCGCCTCCATGCCGCTCCGATGCCAGGCTGAGCGTTCGATTCCGCACCCGCTGCAGGAAGAAGAGCGCCTGCCATGGCTTGCCGCGGTTGGCCGCGAGGCATGCGTGCAGCACGTCATGCCAGGCGAAGCCCGCCTCGCCGCGCCAGTCAGGCGTGGGAGTCCACGACTCGGGGGCATTCGCCGCCCGGGTCGCCGTCCCGGTGCGGTCGAACACAACCCGCACCGGCGCCCAGACCGTGAAGTCAGCGCTGGGCGTGAAGGCAAGATCCACTTCCAGCGCGTTTTGCAGCAGGAAGCCTGGCACGACCGTTGTACCGAAGGCGGTCTGGTAGTGATGGGCCACCGGCAGTTCCCGATAGATCCGCGCGATCCAATCGGCGGCCACCAGCTCGCAGTCTTCGGCATCGGCCACCACGGTCGCCACATCGATGTCGGACCAGCGATCGGCCCGCTGTGCGCCGAGGGAACCGGTGAGGACAGCCGCCTCGATCCGCGGATCAGCCTCCAAGAGCTCGAGCACGCGTGCGAGTGTGGCCTCGCGCTCGGAAGGAGCAAAGATCGACATGTGATTCGGGCCCTGGCGGATGCTCTCCAGCGTACATGTGCTGAGAAGGCTGCAGCATCCTTGATCTGTTCCTGACCGGCCGATCGAAGATCCGCGTAAGTGCTTCTAATCGATACGGGTCAGCCGCCTGCCAGTACCCGGCGGCTGCCACTCCCGAGATCGTAGGGCGCAGGGACCATTGGGCCAGTGGCAACACCCCGCCGCTTCCGTAGTGTGGGCCAATGAACGCTCAGCGCAGCGGGACCCTAGAGGGGTCCGAGGAGGTCGGCAAGCATCCAATCGCACGTCAGGCAGAACTCTCGCGGTTTGCGGTGGGTGGAGTCGACGATATCCTCGTGTTCAGGCACTCTGACGCCGGCTTCTCGCTGATCGGCGGCACAGGTCGCGGAGCAGGCTGGGCGGGGATCGTCGACCTCGATCTGGCCGACGACTCGCTTGTTGGACGCGCCTGGCGAGCCGGCGTGGCATGCCGGCAGGCCGGAGCCCATGCGCGCCAGGTCGCAGGGCCGTACCATGCGCGCCATGCGATGGCGGTGCCGGTCGGCGAGCACTTCGTCGTCGTCTTCGGAGCGAATCGGCCGATCGAGATGCGCGAGCCTGATTTCGTGCGTATTGCCGTCACTGCCGTCGACCGCATCCACGGCGTCCCAGCTGACAAGTTGCTTGCCGATGAGCTTGAGCTCGTCCACGCAGTGCGCGGGCTGATGGCGTACCGACCGGAGAATGTTCGGGACACTGTGCGGCACGTGGCTAGCGTGGCAGCCCGGGCCCTCTCGTGTGAGGTGGCCCTCATCCGCGTCGACATTGAGGGCGCGCAGCTCATCGAGGCGGTCCATCTCGACGCCGTGCAACTAAGCGGTCATAGACGTGGCAGCCAACGGCTACCTGGCCGAGGCGGCGACGTCCGCGGCGGCGGAGATCGAACAGGCGGCGGCGCCGAGCGCCAGCGCGCGTATGTTCGGCATCGAGGTGGCATCGCACATGGTGCTCCGCCTCGGGACTGACCCCGCGATCGGCGCTCTCGCCCTGGCGCATGCTTCGGCACGGCCGCGCGGCTTCACTTCACTGTGTCAGCGGATCGGCCGAGCCATTGCGGAGGCGGCCGAGCTGCTGATCACTCAGGCCGTGGCGCGCGAGCAGCTGGCGGCCGAGCGCGACCTGCTGGCGCGCATCAGCGGTACCGATTCGCTCACTGGGCTGGCGAACCGTCGAGCGTGGGACGAGGCAGCCGCCAAGCTCCTCGACGGGCGGGACAACGTTCCCGCCTTCGTGCTGAGTGGCGATCTCGACGGACTCAAAGTCGCCAACGATCGATATGGGCACGCAGCTGGTGACGTCCTGCTTCGTGCAACAGCGAATCTCCTCCAGTCATGCGTGCGCGATGGGGATGTGGTTGCGCGCATCGGTGGCGACGAGTTCGCCGTCCTGCTTCTCGATGCGGATGGCCGGGCAGCGGCCCGTATCCAAGCGAGCATCCGCCGTGCGGAACGCGTCTGGCGCGTTACCGAGCACGGCCTGAGCCCGCGGCTGTCCCTCGGTTCGGCTGCAGTGGTGGCCAACGACGTGGACGGAGCACGTCAGGTTGTCGATCGGCGGATGTACGCGAACAAGCGCCGCCGTGCGTCGTCGGCGATAGCACCGCATCGACAGCGAGCGGATCGGCGTCGCCCGCCGTCATGAGGCCCAGCATCCAGCCTCTCCATGACGACAGGCCGCGGGCCGAGCGGATCGGCAGCTTTGCCAATCACGAAGCCCGTGCTCGACCACGGCATTCGCACGGCGGAGCAGTTCCAGCGGTACCTTGATTGTTCGGCAAACCTGCCGCATCAAAGGCAATTGGCTGACCGGCCTAGACCTTCGCGAGGATCGGCTCGAGGCGCCCGCTCCGCATCCTGCCAGGACGACCGCTAAAGAATGGCCCCGATCCGAACCGCGCGCAGTCGGTTCGGACAGGGATCCGAGGACGCCCGGTCATCGGTCCACCTCTCTCTTCGTGGCGCAGCGATCGGCTGCCGCCATCACGGACCTCCGCGTCGGTTGACATGGCAATCGACATCGAGCGCCAGCGCGGCATCGACCGGTGGGTCGGCGTCTGATCCGCGAGCGGCAGGCGCAGCGGCTTCTCCTCGGTCGCGTCGGTCCGGTACACCACGACGACGAGGCCCACGTAGTAGCCGATGAGGTCAGCTGGTGCCGATCACGCCCCCTGATCGAGCTGACGTGTCACAAGCGTGTGAACCTCGAAGGTGGATTGCTTCGCCGTATCCAGCGAAAGACCCGCCTCCCGATAGGCCGGCGCCAGCCGCTCTCCGAAGAACCGCTCCTGCGGCGCGGTCGTCATCGACCCGCGCAACGAGGGCGCCGGGGCACTCGACGACCGGATGAGGGTCGTGCACCGCGAACTGCAGCGGGCTCGGTCTACGATCGTCGAGGACCCATTCTTTCCGGCGTCGAAGCTGTCGGCGGGTCTGCAAGTCGCGGACGTCTGCGCCTGGGCCGTGCGAAAGCACGTCCAGGCCGAAGCGGGCAAGGGGAAGGAGACCCCCATCTACGCTGGCGCGCGCGCGCGCTACCGCCGGTCCGGCTCGGGGACCATCAAGGGCTACGGCGAGAAGGTCTTTCCGTAGGACCGGGCGGGTATACTGAGGTTCGCAAGGTCGGAGGGCGACAACGTCGCCCGCTCGGGCTCACGCCCGACCGGCCTGCTTCCTTTTTTCGACGGCTCGCAGTGCGGGTCGACTCGCGCCCGCTATCAAGCGAGGTCTAAGCCCGGATCCACCGATGACCCGCTGGTGAGAGAGCGCTGAAACGACGAATCAGGTGCCCATCCGAACTGGGAAGATGGCGTTGAGAAACAGCCCATCGACCCGACAGAGGAGCACCTGATCGATGC
>JACCWY010000258.1 GCA_013697395.1 Chloroflexota bacterium
ACGAGCGGCGGCCAGACGAGCGCCCAGCGCACCGCCGCGCGCGGCGGCGCCGGCGCCGGACCGCTGCTCGAGGTGAACGATCTGGTCAAGCACTTCGACATCCGGGGCGGGCTGTTGGGCATCAGCAAGCTCGGGGCGGTGCGCGCCGTCGATGGCGTCAGCTTCAGCGTCAACGAGGGCGAGACGCTCGGCCTGGTGGGCGAGTCGGGCTGCGGCAAGACGACGCTGGGCAAGGTCATCCTGCGCCTCATCCCGCCCACCGCCGGCCGGGTCAACTTCGAGGGCAAGTCCCTGTTCGATCTGTCCTCCCGCGAGCTGAAGGCCGCGCGGCGCGACATCCAGGTCGTGTTCCAGGACCCCTACGCCAGCCTCAACCCGCGCATGAGCGTGGGCGAGATCGTGGGCGAGGGCCTGTACGTGCACGGCATGACCAACAAGAAGGAGCGCGAGGCTGCGGTACGGGACCTGCTCAAGCGGGTCGGGCTCAACCAGGCCCACATCCATCGCTACCCGCACGAGTTCAGTGGTGGCCAGCGCCAGCGCATCGGCATCGCCCGCGCCCTGGCCCTGCGGCCCAAGTTCATCGTGTGCGATGAGCCGGTCTCGGCCCTCGACGTCAGCATCCAGTCGCAGGTGCTCAACCTGCTGAGCGACCTCCAGGACGAGTTCCAGCTGACGTACCTGTTCATCGCCCACAACCTGGCCGTGGTGAAGCACCTCTCGACGCGGGTCGGCGTGATGTACCTGGGCAAGCTGGTCGAGCTGTCCGACGCCGATGAGCTGTATCGGAGCCCGGCGCACCCCTATACCAAGGCCCTGCTCTCGGCCATTCCGGTGCCCGATCCGACCGTGCGCCGCGAGCGCATCGTGCTCAAGGGCGACCTGCCGTCACCGGCCAACCCGCCCTCGGGCTGCCGCTTCCACACCCGCTGCCCGATGGCGCAGGAGATCTGCAAGACGGAGGAGCCACCGCTGCGCGACGTTGGCGGCGGGCACATGAGCGCCTGCCACTTCGCCGAAGAGGTGACCCCGCTCGAGATTCGGCGCCCGGTCGGCGTCCCGGCCTAGCCCTCGGCTCCGCTCGGACGCGGGTCTTCCTCGCCGGGGCGCTCGGTCATCCGCAGCTCGACCTGCTCGCTGCCGTCGGATCTCCGCGTCCGCGTGACGCGGATGTGGGGATGCGTCTCGTCGCCGACCTGCTCCTTGTTCACGCTGACCATGACGTGCTCGTCGACGTCGGACAGGCGCTCGGCCTCCGGCAGGGCCGCGTTCGGGACGGTCCGGAACAGGGCGTAGCTCACGAAGACCCACAGGACGGCGATGACCGGGATGCCGAACAGCGCGCCCCACACGCCGGCCACCTGGGCGCCCAGGAGCAGGCCCACCAGGACCAGGATCGGGTGCAGGCCGAGCGCGCCGCGCATCAGTCGTGGCTGGAGCCAGTTGACGAGCACGGTCTGGACGACCAGGAGGATGACCGTCACCGGGATCGCGGCGCTGCCGCCGAACAGGACGGCGCCGATGATCGGCGGCACGAGCGCCAGGGGCGGCCCGAAGAACGGAATGAGCATCGCCAGCGCGCTGAGCGTGCCCCACAGGAACAGGTAGGGGATTCCGAAGATGCCGCCGACGATCGCGACGAGCAGGGCCTGCATGCCGGCCAGGATGAGCTGCGCGCGCAGGAAGCCGCCGAAGGCGCGCACGATGCTGCGCTCGAACAGGTCCGCCTCGTCGACATAGCGGCGCGGCACGGCGGCGCGCAGCCGGCCGAGGATGCGCCGCGAGTCCATCAGCATGTAGAGCGACAGGACGATGATGAGGAGGAGCGAGCCGAGCGCCGCGATCGTGACCCCGGCGATGTCGCGCACCCGCTCGACGATCGCGCTGCCGATCTGCTCGAGCCCGTCGACGGCCCCGGCATACAGGTCGGTCAGGTCGATCTGGAGCCGCCCGAAGACCAGGCCGCGCTCCCAGTCGGCCAGCACGGCAAGGATGTCGCGCTCCGTCTGCGGGTAGTTGCGCGCCAGCTCGGCAACCTGCTGCGTGAGCGCAGCTCCCGTGTAGAAGAGCACGAAGCCGAGCACGACCAGGGCGACGAGGTAGGTGCCGACGACGATGGCCGAGCGCGGCAGGTCCAGGCGCTCCTCGAGCCAGGCGATGACCGGCGACATGACGAACGAGAGCAGCCAGGCAAGGAACAGGATGAGCAGGATCGTCCCGAAGCCGCCGAGCACGGCCAGCAGCCGCTCGGCGAGGAGCGACGCGAAGTAGGCGCTGCCGAGCGCCAGGAAGACGATCAGCCACCGGCGCTCGCGCGGACCGATGCCGGAGGCAGGTCCGAGCACGCCTACCGCTCCCGCCGTGGGCCGATGCCGACCGCGTCATGGACCTCGGCCACGGTCGCCGCCAGGATGGGCCGCACCTTCCCGGCGCCGGCGGCGAGCGTGTCCTCGACCACCGCCGGGTCGGCCGCCAGGCGGGCGCGCTCGGCGCGCATCGGCGCGAAGAACTCGATGATGCGCTCGGCAAGGAGCTCCTTCGTCTCGACGCAGCCGGTCCGTGCCGTGCGCTCGCCATCCTGGATCTGGAGGTAGTCGCCGCCGACGTACCGGTGCAGCTGGCACACGTTGCAGACCTCGGGACGGCCCGGGTCGGTGCGCTTGATGCGCAGCGGATCGGTCACCATGCTCATGACCAGGCGCCGGATCTCGTCCGGCTCGGCGAAGATGGGGATCGTGTTGCCGGCGCTCTTGCCCATCTTGCGAGCCCCGTCGATGCCGAGCACGATGGGGGCGTCGGTGTAGACCGCCCGTGGCTCGGGAAAGATCTCGCCGTACCGCCGGTTGAACGCGCGGACGATCTCGCGCGAGAGCTCCAGGTGCGCGTCCTGGTCCTTGCCGACCGGGACCACGCTGGCCTTGTAGATGACGATATCCGCGGCCTGGAGCACCGGGTAGTTGAGCAAACCGGCGCTGTTCTCCTTGCCCTCGGCAAGGGAGGCCTTGTAGGTCGGGTTGCGCTGGAGCCAGCTCACCGGGACCACGGTGTCGAAGATCCAGCACAGCTCCGCGTGCTCCGGCAGGTCCGATTGGCGCACGATGGCGCAGCGCGCCGGATCGAGGCCGACGGCAAGCATATCGAGCACCATCTCGTGCGTCAGCGTGCGCAGTGTCGCGGCGTCATGGACCGTCGTCAGCGCGTGATAGTCGACGATGCCGTAGATCGACTCGTATCGATCCTGGAGCGCAACGTAGTTCACCTGCGCCCCGAGGTAATTGCCGAGGTGCGAGGCTCCCGAGGGCTGGATGCCGGTGAAGAGGCGCTCCTGCACCGGACGGGGCGCAGCGTCACGGACGTCGAGGGTCTGGCTCATACCGACGGCGAGTGTAGCGCACGCTCCACGGTCGGCCGGAACCCGAGGCGGTATGGTGTGCGGCATGCTGATGACCGAGACCGACTGGCGGCGGGCCGATCGCCAACGGCGGAGGGCCGGCCGCGGCATCGAGGTCCACCGCACGATCGGGTCGACCAATGACCGCGCCCGCGAGCTCCTCGACGAGCCAGGCGGCGAGGGCCGCGCCGTGGTGGCCGAGGAGCAGACCGCCGGGCGGGGCCGGCGCGGGCGGTCATGGCTGTCGCCGCCCGGCCTCAACCTGACCGTCAGCGTCGGCATCCGGCCACGACTCACGGCGCGCGACGCCTGGCAGCTGGCGGCGGCAGCCGGGCTGGCGGCACGAGCCGCGTGCGCGCAGCATGTCCCGGTCGCGCTGAAGTGGCCGAACGACCTCGTCGCGGCCGACGGCGCCAAGCTCGGCGGCCTGCTCATCGAGACGACGGTCGACGGCGATCGTGTCGGCTCGGCGGTCGTCGGGATCGGGCTCAACGTCAACTGGCGCCGGCCGGACGTGCCGGCCGGGGCGACCTCGCTGGCAGACCTCGCCGGCGGAC
>JACCWY010000082.1 GCA_013697395.1 Chloroflexota bacterium
GCGTGATGCATTCGACCGGGGCGCCGATGCCATCGAGACGAGCCCGAACGACCAGCGCGGTCAGGCCGATCACGATGACGAACACGACGCAAGACCAGACTTCGAACCGCTGGATTCGGACGGCGAGCCTGAACAGAGCGGTCATCAGGCGGCTGTCCGCTCGGCATTGGCGGCGGCGAGATACCCGAGAACCACGTCGTCGAGGGTGGCGTCGCCAGTACCAGGGCGGCGCACCAACGACATCCGCTTCCCGGTCAGTCCGGTGTAGGTAGCGACCAGGTCGTCTGGCGGGATCTCTTCGCTCGCTGCGACGACTGCATGGCCGGTGGTCGCGGCCTCGATCGTGCCGTGAAACATCACCGCACCCGGGGCGAGCACGATCAGGGAGTCGCTCACCGCCACCAGGTCCCCGATGATGTGGGAGGCGAGGAGCACGGTCGTCAGGTCGGTGCGAACGGCGTCGCGGAGGGTGGTCAGGAAGGCTAGCCGCGCAAGTGGGTCGAGGCGCGCCACTGGCTCGTCGAGCATGAGGACAGGTGCTCGAGTTCCGAGCGCGAGCGAGAGTGCGACCTGCGCCTGCTGCCCGCCGGAGAGCTCCGTCGTTGGGACGCTGCGCGAAATCCCTTGCACCTCGAGGCGCTCGGCCGCGGCAACCCGATCAAAACGGGGCCGGAGTGCCGCAGCCAAGTCGAGATGCTCGTCGGCCGTCAACTGCCGGTAGAGCCCCGCGTCCTGTCCGACGTAGCCGATCCGCGAGAGCGCCTTCGCACGATCACGAGCGGGATCGATCCCGTCGACGGTGACGAAGCCTGCAGTCGGACGTTCGAAACCCAGAAAGCATCGAATGAGCGTCGACTTGCCAGCACCATTTGGACCGACCAGGGCGGTGATGCCGCCTGTCGTGATGTCGAGGTCGATTCGGTCGAGCGCAGGCGGTCGGCCTCGTCGATACCGCTTGCTCAGGTTCTGGGCGCGCAATGCCGTCGTTGCGTGTGCCGAAGTGACGTGGGCATCGTCGATCACGACGCAATCATGCGAGCCGCGCCCATCGATGCGGAACGGGATGATCCCCACAGCGGACCCCGGGGATTTCCCTACATCGGATGCACTTGGACCGCTGCTACCGTTCAGGCGGGATGGAGAATCGCGGTCGTTGGTTGGCGCTGGGGGCCGGGGCGGTCTATGCCGGGATCGGCGTCACCGGTTGGTTGCAGGCCGATCGCGGCACGGGTGCCGTCCTTTCGAGCGGCGCGCTCCTACTTGCACTCTGGAGCGCCATCGGGATCGTCTGGATCGGGTTCGTCCGGCCTGACGGCTTCCACGTCACGTCACCCGAAATCGGGCCGTGGCTGGCGCTCTCGCTCGCGGCACCGCTGGCTTTGGTGTCCCTTCGCGATCTGCCCTGGCCATCGGCCCTCCCCCTCGTGGCGCTCTGGCCCCTGTCAGTCGTCCCTCTCGGCGTGGCGCTCTCGGGATCGGAAACTCGGTCGCTTGGCACGCTCGTCGCTGGTGCACTGACGGTCCTCGCCATGGCTTCCGGATACGCGGACTACGTTGATGGGGGTGCGAGCACCACTCTTGCGATCGTGCAGGTGGCCGCGATCACAGGCATCGCTCTCGGGCCCGCGCTCCTCGCCGCTCATCGAAGACCAGCGGCCGACCCGACTCAGCCGGGCCAGGTCTTGATCGGCCTGGCTCCGATCGTCGGCGCGATCGTGCTGGCGGTGCCGCCTGCCCCATTGATCGTCTTTGCCGCTGGGTCAGCAACCATCGCGCTTCGACACCGAGCCACCCTGCGCCAGCTGACGCGCACAGCAACACGCGCGGTCACCCAGCGGGATCTTGCGGTTGCAGCCGTCGAGGGGGAGCGGCGTCGGCTGGCTGCGCAAATTCACGACGGCCCCCTGCAATCGCTTCTCCTGCTCGGTCAGCAGTTGGAGACGCAAGAGCAGCGCGATCTGGCCGCGACGGCTCGTGCGATCGCGATTGAGCTGCGCGACGTCGCCGGCGATCTCCGGCTGCCGCTTCTTGACGATCTCGGGCTCGGGCCCGCCCTCGACTGGCTCGCCGAGCGCGCCGAGAGGATGTCCGGGGTGAGTGTCACCGTCGCCAGCGAGGGACTGCAACGTCCACCTCCCGAGGTCGAGCTTGCGGCGTTTCGCATCGCCCAAGAGGCAGTCTCCAACGCAATCCGGCATGGCGAGCCCCCCATCGTGATCACGTACCGAACTACCGGAGAGCACTTGATCCTCTCCGTCGACGACGCAGGCATCGGAATTCGACGCTCGGCCTCACGCCACTCCGGAGGTCACGGCCTCCTGAACATGGCACAGCGTGCCGAGCAGATCGGGGCGCGATTCGAACTTGTCCCTCGCGCCGATCGAGGCACACACGTGGGTGTCGAATGGCCGGCGAACGCATGATCCGCGTCGCCGTCGTCGACGACCACCCGGTGTTCCGTGACGGCACGGCCGCCGTTCTTGGACGCGAGGTCGACATGGATGTCGTCGCACTCGGCAGCTCGCTGGATGAGGCTCTGGCAATCGTGAACGCAGCTGACGCGCCAGACGTCCTCATCCTCGATGTGCGACTCGGGGAGGAGAACGGCCTGAAGCTGCTTGGTCGACATGGCCGTACGGCGGTCATCGTGTTCAGCGCCTTCGACTACCCGCAGTATCACCACGTTGCCCTTCGCTCAGGTGCCGCGGGATTCGTCGCCAAGAGCGTCGAGACGCGCGAGTTGATCAAGGCTGTTCGGGCTGCCGCGGCGGGTCGGCTCGTGTTCGACCGGCAGGTCGAGCCACCGCCGCCGGTCCTGACGCCACGTGAGACGGACGTTGTCCGCCTGGTTGCCGATGGCCGGACAAACGAAGAGGTGGGCTTCGCGCTCGGCGTGACCAGCAAGACGGTTGAGGCGCACCTCGGTCGTATCTTTGAGCGGACCGGCATCCAGACGCGCACCGAGTTGGCCACCCGTGCAATCCGCGAGGCTTGGCTCGATCGCCCGGCAGCGCGAGCCAAGACGCAGTGACGGTCTCGAGCACCGCGCAGACGGTCGCCAGCGCGCGGCGCTCTTGGGTCGAACGGCGCGACCGTCTGTCCCGTGATCTCATGCATGGCCCCGCCATGGTCTACCCGCACCTAAGCCGCAGATAAGCGGGTCGAGCTAGGGTCTGTACACCGCGGTTCGCATCCGGACGAGCGACCCGCTGACGAGCGGCCAGGCTGACCGGGGCC
>JACCWY010000143.1 GCA_013697395.1 Chloroflexota bacterium
GCGTTGAAGCCGATGAGGAGGCCGATCGCCATGAGCGAGAGCGCCACGATGCCGGTCGTGAAGGCGAGGCGCTCGCCGCGGAAGGCGAACTGGCGCGGCAGGAACCCATCGCGCGCCAGGAAGGAGCTGAGGCGGGGGAAGTCGGCGAAGCTCGTGTTTGCGGCGAGGACGAGGATCAGGGCCGTGGCGACCTGCGCGACCACCAGCACCGGGCCGTCACCCGTCAGGTGGCGGACCAGCAGGCTGAGCACGGTCTGCTGCTCGTCGGGATCCGGCACGATCCCGATCGAGGTGAGCAGGAACGCGATCCCGAGGAAGAGGATGGCGAAGACCACCGCGGCCCAGGTCAGCGTCGTACGCGCGTTCTTCCACTCCGGCGACTTGAAGGCCGGCACGCCGTCGCTGATCGCCTCCACGCCGGTGAGCGCCACTGCCCCCTGGCTGAAGGCACGAAGGATGAGGAACAGGCCCAGGGCCTGGCCGCCCTGCTCGACGTTCTCCCAGGCCGCCGGCGCGTTGAACGGCGCGACATCGCCGGCCAGTGTCCGCGCAACGCCGTAGCCGATGATGCCGAGCATGACCACGATGTACGCGTACGTCGGGATCATGAAAATCGTGCCCGACTCGCGGATGCCGCGCAGGTTGCCGACCATCAGCAGCACGACCAGCCCGGAGCTGATCAGCACGCGCTGGTCGTAGAGCTCCGGCACGATCGAGCTGAGCGCCGCGACGCCTGCCGACACCGACACGGCGACCGTCACCACGTAGCCGATGAGGAGTGCGGCCGCGGCGAGCACGCCGGCGCCGCTGCCCAGGTTGTCGCTGGCGACGATGTAGCTGCTCGCCCCTTTGGGGTAGGCCTTGATCGTCTGCCGATACGAGAGCGTCACGATGGCGAGCATCACGCTGATCAGCCCGGCCAGCGGCAACGTCAACGCCAGCGCGCCGGTCCCGGCCACGGCCAGGACGCGCATGATCTCCTCGGGTCCGTAGGCCGACGAGCTGATGTTGTCGCTCGAGAAGATCGCCAGGCCCTTGACCTTGGTGAGGCGCTCGTGCTCCTCCCGCTCGCTGTGAATCGGCCGTCCGATCAGCGTGGTGCGCAGCCGTCGCAGTGCCGCCCTCCACCCTCGCCGTTCGAGCACGGTGCGCTCGGTCGCGATCAGCTCGCCCTCGTCGCCGCCGCGCTGGAATGGGTCGTCGAAGGAGCGAACGCGGCGCACATAGGCGTCCCCGATGCGCTTGCCGCGACGCTTTTCGCGGCGCTTGAGGAGTGGATCGACCCGACGGTCGTCGGGCGGTTCGGGTCGTCGTGTCACGGTCGCGAACGGTAGCACCCGCGACCGTGCGCCGTCGCACACCCGCGTTGGCTCGTCCCCTGACCCGTGGTGCGGGTCAACGCAAGGCGGAACGGGCGAATTGGATGCGTTCCACCGCGGATTGACCCGCGGGACGAGCGCATGACCACGGAGCTCACCCTCAGCCCTCCGTTGACCCGTGGTGCGGGTCAGCGGCTCACAGGCGGAGAACGAGCCCCTCCAGCGGCTCCAATCGCAGGCCGTTGAGCTCGTGACTGCCCGTTCGCCGCGACGTGGCCGCCACGACCTCGCCTGACGTCGCCTCCACGCGGCCGATGGAGCACAAGCGCGCGGCATCGCCAACGTTCAGGAGGACCAGTACGCGCTCGCCATCGGCCTCTCGCAGCCAGGCGAGCACGTCCGACGCCACCCCGAAGATGGACCGATGCGTCCCACCCGCCAGGGCGGGCGACTTTCCTCGGAGCGCGATCAGCCGTCGATAGAGCCGGAGGAGCGAGCTCGGATCGGCGGCTTGGTCGGCGACGTTGCGGGCCGCATGATCGACGAGTGGCAGCCAGGGTGTCGCGGTGCTGAAGCCGCCGAGGGGAGACGAATCCCATTGCATCGGCGTCCGGCAGCGGTCGCGATTGGCGCGGTCGAACGGGGGGTCGGGCAGGATGGCCGGATCGGCGTCGAGCATCCCGATCTCCTCGCCCGCGTACAGCACGGCCACGCCGCGCAGAGTGAGCAGCATCACCGCGGCGAGCCGGGCGCGCTCCGGCCCCCAGCGGGTCGCGTGGCGCGACTGGTCGTGGTTGCTGATCGCGTACGTCGGCAACGTGCCCGGCGGATGGAGTGCCTCGGAGCGCTCGATGGCCAGGGTCAGGTCGCGGTGCTCCCACGGGGAGTGGAGGAGCTCGAAGTTGAAGGCGAGGTGGAACTCATCGCCGGCGCCGTGCCCGAGGTACGCGGCGAGCTCCTCGACCGGCAGGTATGCCTCTCCCACGAGGACGCGGCCGGGGAACTCGGCCGCCACGCGCCGCAGGTGGCGAACGACGTCGTGGACCTCGGGCCGGTTCATGCTCCACAACGGGTCCTGGCCGGATTCGCGGCCCATGCCGGGGATCGCGCTCGGCCGCCGGTCGGGCGGATTGTCCCGCAGCAGGTCGTCCTTGATCGCAGCGAAGATGGCGTCGACCCGGAAGCCGTCGACCCCGCGACGGAACCAGAAACGGATGACCTCGGCCATCGCCCCGGCCACGGCGGGATTGCGCCAGTTGAGGTCCGGCTGCTCCGGGTAGAACGAGTGCAGGTAGTACTGCCCGCTCGCGTCGTCCCACGCCCACGACGAGCCGCCGAAGGCGGCCTCCCAGTTCGAGGGTGGACCGCCGCCGGGCGCCGCATCGGCCCAGATGTACCAGTCGCGCTTCGGGCTCGAGCGTGACGAGCTGCTCTCGACGAACCATGGATGCTCGCTCGAGGTGTGGCACGGCACGAGGTCCAGCAGGAAGCGCAGCCCGCGCTCGTGGCACGCCTCGATCAGCGCATCCAGGTCGTCAAGCGTGCCGTATTCGGGCGCGACATCCGTGTAGTCGCTGATGTCATATCCGAAGTCGTGGAGCGGCGACGGGTACATCGGCGAGAGCCAGATGGCGTCGACGCCCAGGGAACCATCGGTCGCGCGTAGGTGGTCGAGGCGGCCGATGATGCCGCGGAGGTCGCCGATGCCGTCGCCGTTCGAATCGGCGAAGCTGCGTGGGTAGATCTGGTAGATGACGGCCCCCGCCCACCATCGTTCGGAGGCCGCTTCGCTCGCGTTGCTCACGGCCGCCGATTCTACGGACCTGGCGGCAACAGGTCCTTCGGCTTTGACCGCAACGTATACTTTCCCCCCGCACCGAGTGCGGCAGTCGATCAGCAAGGAGGTGTACGAGGCCGCGGCCCTGGACGGCGCCGGCCCGTGGCAGGCCTTCTGGGGCATCACCTTCCCGCTCCTCCGGCCGGCGCACTTCTTCGTTGCGGTTGTGTCGTTCATCGGCTGTCTCCAGATGTTCGACCAGGCTTTCGTCATGGGCGGCGGGGACGGCTCGCCCGCCAACTCGCTCAGCACGGTCGTGCGCCTATGCGCTGCTCGTCGGTTGGTCACTGCTCATCGTCTGGACGTTCATCACGTCGCTCAAGGATCGCCCCGAGGCACTGCGCGTCAGCCTTCCGGCGAGCCCGGACTTCGAGGCCTGGGCTTACACCTGGCAGAGCATCGACCCGGGGCTGCCGCAGATGATGGCGAGCAGCCTGCTGCTCGCGGCGGCCGTCACGGCCAGCAACCTTTTCCTGGGCTCGCTGGCCGGCTATGCGTTCGCCCGGCTTACCTTCCCGGGCCGGGATCTCCTCTTCGTGGTCGTGCTCCAGGGCACGTGGAACGGGCTGTTCTGGCCGCTCGTGTTGATGGGCCAGGCGAAGGGAGCACTGGACGCTGCCGGTAGGTATCACGCAGCTGCAGGGCGCATTCGACACGAACTGGCCACCCCTCATGGCCCTGGTCGTCATCACGACGATCCCCATCCTGGCGCTCTACGTGTACTTCCAGCGCTACTTCGTGGAGGGCATCGCGGCGGCCGGTGTCAAGGGCTGAGCAGCGGGC
>JACCWY010000152.1 GCA_013697395.1 Chloroflexota bacterium
CCCTTTCGAATCATGTGCTCTAACTGAGCACGAAACGTGGGCCGTTAGCTCAGCGGTTAGAGCAGGGGACTTTTAATCCTCGTGTCGTGGGTTCGAATCCCACACGGCCCTCTCTGACAACACACACGACAACCGCCTCCTGGCGGGGCGGATAATCCTCGACCGGCGCGATTGATGTCACAACGTGTCGCGTATCTCGGGCACCATGGGCGCATGAACGTGATCGACTGGCTGCTCGACTCTGATCCATCCATCCGCTGGCAGGCGATGCGGGCCCTGACCGATGCACCTGCGGAGGAGGTCTCCACGGAGCGTGCGAAGGTCGCGCGCGAGGGCTGGGGCGCCCAGCTCCTTGCCGCCCAGGATGCCGACGGGAGATGGGGTGGCGGCACCTTCTTCCCCCGGGGGATCGCCACGATGGACACGCTGCACCTGCTCTACCTGCTAGGGCCGGACCCAGGGAGCGAGGAGGCGCGGCGGGCGATCGCCCCGGTCCACAAGGCCGCTCGATGGGACTACGACGAGAACCTGCGCTTCTTCGAGGGCGAGGTCGAGCCGTGCATCAACGGCCGGGTCGTCGCGATCGGGGCGTACTTCGGGCAGGACGTGCGCGGGATCGTGGACCGGCTGCTGACCGAGCAGATGGCCGATGGCGGCTGGAACTGCGAGCAGGTGAACGGCTCGACCCGAGGGTCGTTCGACACGACGATCAATGTCCTCGAGGGCCTGCTCGAGTACGAGCGCTCGACCGGGGGGAACGGCGACGTGACGGCAGCCCGACGGCGCGGGGAGGAGTACCTGCTCGAGCGGCGTCTGCTGCACCGCCTGTCCGACGGCGAGATCGGTCAGGAGCGCTGGCTCGACATCGGGTTCCCGTATTCGTGGCCCTACGATCTCGTGCGGGTCCTCGACTTCCTGCGGCAGGCTCGGCCGGAGGCGGACGAGCGGATGGCCGAGGCCCTCGACATCGTCGAGTCGAAGCGCGACGCGGACGGCCGATGGTCGCTCGACCACGCGTACCACGACGCATCGCCGGTCGACTTCGGCAAGGCGGAGGGAAAGCCGAGCCGATGGATCACGCTCCGCGCCCTCCGCGTGCTGCGCTGGGCCGGCCGCTGACCGTTCGCGTCAACCGTCAGGCGCGCCCATACGGCGCTTGGACGCCGGTCGTGCTGTGGGCGGTCATGACGCCACCGCGATGGGTGCCGGCGCGGGAATCGCTTGCGCTGCGGGACCTGGACGCAGGACCATCGGTGACGCGCTCACGCTGATGACGGTCTTGCCACGAGCATGGCCCTCTCCGACGTGGCCGATCGCCTGGGCGGTCTCGCTCAGCGCATACGTGCGGTCGATGACCGGCGTCACGAGTCCGGCCTCGATGAGCTCCTTGAGCTCGAGCAGGTCTGCGTGCTTGGTCGACTGGATGAACGTGCGCAGGGTCTGGCTCACGAAGCGGAACATCACCATGCCGGCGATCACGCGACCGCCGCTCGCAAACCAGCGCTTGTCGAACCGTCCGCCGTTCGGCACCAGGATGCCGGTCGGGGTGAGTGCACGGCGCAGGTCGGAGAGCGAATGATTCGACAGATTGTCGAGGATCAAGTCGTATCGCTGCGCGCCCTGGGTGAAGTCGTCATGGGTGTAATCGATGACGTCGTCCGCGCCGATCGATCGGAGCATGTCGAGGTTTCGGGTGCTGGCCACGGCCGTGACTTCCACGCCGGGCGACTTCGCGATCTGGACGGCGAAGGTGCCGATGCCGCCGGAGGCGCCATTGATCAGGACCTTGTGCCCGGCTTCGACGCCCCGCAGGGCCTGGAGGGCGACCTGACCGGCCATGGGGACAGCTGCTGCCTGTTCGAACGTCAGGTTGCCTGGCTTCCGTGCGAGCGTATGCTCCGAAGCGGCCGCGTACTCGGCGAACGAGCCATCGGCCGACCCGAAGACCTCGTCGCCCGGCTTGAACCGCGTCACCAGGGCGCCGACGGCTTCGACCGTCCCGGACACGTCGGTCCCGCGAACGCCGGCCTTCGGCCTGCGCAGCCCGTAGACCGGGCGGGCGACATACGGCAGGCCGCTCATGATCGCCCAGTCGGCCGGGTTGACGCCGGCCGCCTGCACGCGAACCAGCACCTGGTCGTCGCCGATGTCGGGCTTCTCGATGTCTCCTGATTCCAGGACTCCGGCTGAGCCGTACCTGTCTTGCATGATCGCCTGCATCGTTGGGATCTCCGTTCGAGGTGTACTTTGTAAGCGTATGCTGTACACTAGGCTGTACACACCAAGCCGTCACGCGCGAAGTTACGTACGGGGCTGGCGAGGTAGAGGAGCCGTTGGGCGCGCAGGCCGGGGCGGCCGCCGAACGCCGAGTTCCACTGAGCCGCGACAGGGTGCTGCGAGCCGCACTCGCGGTCGCCGATGCCGGCGATGAGGGCCGCCCTTCCGGGCGACCCTCACGCTTGGCTACGGTCGGGCGAGGGAGTCAGCTGCCGGGCACGTACATCAACAGCAGCTGACCATTCTCGCGGCGCTTGTCGTACATCGTGCCGATCGGCGGCCCCGGTGGCTCCGTCCATGTGAATGGCCGGCCCGTCGTCGCAGTCTGAGTCGTATGGGAC
>JACCWY010000154.1 GCA_013697395.1 Chloroflexota bacterium
GTCGAGGGCTGGGCTCCGGCCATCGCCGCCGAGACGCTCGGGGTGAGTCGGGCGACCGCCTACAAGTGGTTGCGCCGCTACCGAGCCGAGGGGCTGGCCGGCCTCGAGGATCGCTCCGCGCGACCGCGGCACCGTCCACGCGCCCTGGCCGAGCGCGATGTGCGGAGGATCCTGCGCCTGCGGCGCCGGCTGCGGGTCGGCCCGCACCGCCTCGGCCCGCTGCTGGGCCACCCGCGCTCGACCGTGTATGGCGTCCTGCGTCGCCACGGTGTCAGCCGCCTGGCACACGCCGATCGCCTGACCGGCGCGCCGCTGCGCTATGTCCGTGAACGGCCCGGCGAGCTGATCCACGTCGACGTCAAGAAGCTGGGCCGGGTGCCTGACGGCGGCGGCCACCGCATGCTCGGACCGAGCGCCCGCCGCGGCGACAGTCGCGTGGGCTACGACTACCTCCACGTGGCGATCGACGATGCGACCCGGCTGGCCTTCATCGGCGTCCACCCCGATGAGCGAGCCGCGACCACGGTGCGCTTCATGCGCGACGCGGTGGCCTTCTTCGCCGACCACGGCGTGCGCGTCGAGCGGGTGATGACCGACAACGCCATGACCTACACCCACTCGCGCGAGCTGGTGGCGACCCTGGCCGAGCTCGGGATCCGGCACCTGCGCACGCGCCCGCGACGGCCGCAGACGAATGGCAAGGCCGAGCGCTTCATCGGCACCCTGCGGCGCGAGTGGGCCTACGCCCGTCTCTTTCGCTCCAACGCTCAGCGCCTGGCCTCGCTGCCGCGCTGGCTGGACACCTACAATCGACGGCGTCCCCATGCCGGGCTCAATGGACTCACCCCACTGACCGTGCTCGTCAACAAGGTCGGTGGGAACGACAGCTAGGCGTTTCAGTCCAAGTCGATTCGTCGGTCGGTCGGCGCACCGGTCGGATCGGTCTCGACCAGCGCCCATCCGGGAAGGTCGCGACCGATGCGCGCGCCGTCCGCGGTCAGCACCCGGATGGCGCCGGCGACGAGCTCGCGAGCGCCCGCGTCGGCCTCGGCGTCGCTCAGGAGGCGATCGAGCCGACCCTGGACCAGCCGCCGAGCGAGGCGGGGATCAGCCTTGCCTTCGATTCGCGCGCGCGCCACGTCCTCGGCATCGGCCAGGCCTTCCTTCCCGAGCGTCCGCACGAGCCGCTCGGCCCGACGCCGGTCCTCCGCCGACAGGCGGTCGAGCCAGGTTTCCGGCTTGGGCTCCGGCGCGGCCCTCGGCTTCGGCTTCGCCGCCGCAGCCTGCCTGATCGGCTTGCGGATCGGCGCAGGGCCCGACCGCACGCGCGGGATCGCGTCCTTGACCAGCTTCAGCGTCGCGAATGGACTGGCAACGCGCGGCTGGCCGAAGTCGTCGGCGGTCTCATGATCGGCCACGAACCAGCTCCCGTTGGCCTGCTCGACGACGAAGCGCTCGTCTGCGCTGCGGTACCCGCCGTCAGGCTGGCGGATGAGCCTGTCCGGGTCCGCGCTCGCATCGGCCCCGTCCGCCTTGGCTTTGGTCTTCGGCATGTCGTCCATTATGTTGGCGCAATCGCTCGTCGGCAGTCGCGCGAGGCGACCGCATGCGTGATGATGCGATGGCGCACGTCGAGCGCGCATACTGCGCGCAGCGGGGAAGAACCATTGGAGGGGGCATCACGATGGCGGGTCCCGAGCACGACTCCCGGCACATCCTGGTCGTCAACGACACCGAGGAGATCCTCGATCTCTTCAGAGACATCCTGGAAGGCATGGGTCACCGGATGACCGCGTGGAGCTTCTCGCCCGACGATCTGGCCAAGGTGACCGAGATTCAGCCCGATCTCGTCGTCCTCGACCTCATGGTCGGCCCCACCGAGCTCCAGGGCTGGTCGCTCCTACAGAAGCTGAGGATGAGCCGCCCGACGGAGGACATTCCGGTCATCGTCTGCAGCGCGGCGACTAACTGGGTCCGGGAGCAGGAGGGGTGGCTCGCCGCAAATGCGGTGAAGGTCGTCCTCAAGCCCTTCAAGGTCGCTCACCTGGAGCATGCCATTGAACAGGCCCTCCAGCTGCCGGACGTGACGGCCTCCGCCGAGCTCGTCGAAGGCGGCGAGAGCGGACCCGCAGGCAGGCCGGACGATGGCGCCACTTCGAGCAAGCCCACTGATTCGTGAGCCCCGCCCGTGCGCGCCGGTGCTCCATCACGATTAGCTGACTGCTGTCCGTTCAGCACGAGAGGGCCGGCAGATGTGCCGGCCCTCCCTCTGTGCGCCAGGCCCCGATGAAGGGCCCGTGATGGACGGCGCTTGACGTCACAGGTAGGGTGGAAGGGCCGGCCGCAGGAAGTTTGTTCCCCCAGCCTCACTGCGGTCGGCCATTCCGTGTCTCCATTCTACGGCCGCTACCTTGCCACGAACCTTGCAGCCGCCGGCCGGCGCAGGCGAGATCCCCTGCGCAACGAGCGGATCCTGTGAGATGTCGCATTGAATGGCCAGCGGCTCTGGCATCCGTGGCGACCTCGGTCGGCCCGCGGGCGACGGGAAGGGCGGACCACCGAGTCAGGGGGACCATTCACCCATGGTGCGGGGCCTGCCTTGCGTCACGATGGGTTGGTCATCGGTTTGTCGAACCACCTCGCACCCCCCGGGGGAGACAGCGCCTCGTGCTTCAAGTCTTACGCCTGGTCTCCTGGCTGGCGCCCGTCGCCGTCGGTGCCGCCCTCATCGTGTTGGGCACCCAGCTGGGAACCTTTCAGGCCGCGGGGCGTGAGTTGCTCCTGTCCAACGGGCTCTCTGCCCTTGCGGGAGCCAGCCTCACCGCGCTCCTCGCATCAGCCGTGGTCTTCCACCGCTATGCGAGCCTGACCCGAACGCTCGAAGGCAGCATCGAAGCGCAGGAAGCGAAGCCGATGCCCGAAAAGGGGATGCCGGTCGAGCGGCGCCTGGCCCGTGCATTCAATGCCGCGGCGCTGGCCTTTGCGCAGGTTGAGATCCGCGCCAACCGTGATCGGCTCACCGGCGTCGCGAACCGAGAGGCGCTCCTCTCCGAACTTGCGGCCGAGGTCGCCCGCGCCAACCGCTACCGTCAACCGCTGTCGGTGGCGTTCGTCGACATCGACCGCTTCAAAGCCATCAACGACACGCACGGCCACAACTCCGGCGACGCGGTCTTGCGACAAGTGGCCGACCTGGTAGGCCACCACGTTCGCTCCACGGACTTCATTGGCCGCTACGGCGGCGAGGAGTTCATGCTGATCCTTCCGGGGACCGAGCCGGAAGAGGCCGCTGAGGTGGCGGAGAAGCTGCGCGCGATCGTCATGCAGACTCCCCTCACCATCGCGGATGGCAAGACGTTGCGCGCGACGATCAGCATCGGTGTGGCCGGTGAGACGGGCGGCAAGCTGCGTCTCGAGCGTCTCGTCGCCGACGCCGATGCGGCCATGTACGCTGCCAAGTCGTTGGGACGTAACCAGACCTACATCTTTCGGTCGGTCAACGAGGAGGCGCGCGTGCGGCGTGCCCCGGTAGATCGACGACGGCGCGAGGAGGCCGCAGAGCTGGGACGGTGGGCGAGCGCCCGCACTGCGGAGGCTCTCGCATCGGTCCTGGAGCCGGAGGCCCATCACCGCGGGCGACCATCGGACATGATTGCCGCGCTCGCCACGGAGATGGCAGCCGAGATGGGGCTGCCGGAGGTCGAGATCGAGCGCATCCGCTTCGCCAGCCTCCTGCACGACGTCGGGAAAGTCGCCGTGCCACAGGACATCCTCGACAAGCCGGGGGCACTGACCGAGTTCGAGTGGCAGGCGGTCACCGAACATCCACGCATCGGGCAGCTCGTGCTCGAGCAGGCGACGAGCCTGCGAGAGGCAGTTCCCATCGTCCTGCACCACCACGAGCGCTACAACGGCACGGGATACCCGCACGGTCTGAAGGGCCGCGACATCCCACTCGGTGCTCGCATCGTGGCCGTCGCCGACGCATACCACGCGATGGTGCATGAGCGGCCATACCAGTCCATCCGCACCCACGAGGCTGCTCTGGCCGAGCTGCAACGCTGCGCGGCATCTCAGTTCGACCCGGACGTCGTGGCTCTGTTCTGTCGGATGTATCGTGACGCGGTTCCCCCCGACGGCAGCGAAGCCGTTGCTGGCATCATCGCCGAGTCGCGCAAGCCGGCGCCGAGGTCACGAGAGCAGCGCTCTGCATCGCCGAGGCCCTTTGAGTCTCCTCGCGAGGCTGCCGGATGAGCCCGCGATGGCGAGTGCTGAGCGCAGTGCTCGTCGCAGCCTGCATGGCCGCCGCGATTCCTGCTACCGCCTTCGCCGTCGGACCTAACCAGCTTGCAAACCCACGAGTTTCGCCCGGCAGCGGGTCGACTTCGACCGTCTTCACGTTCGCCGTGGACTATGCATCCGAAAAGGGATTCGCGGCGACCAGCGTGGTGGCACTTGTTGCCTGGCGGTCGGTGGTGCTCGGCCTGACCTCCGGCACCTCGACCGGCGGAACATATGCCGGAACCTCGACATTGCCCGCCGGAACTTGGTCGGTCACGTTCGAGGCACGGGCTACACAGGGGCCCAGCCCATCGGTGGCCGGGCCGACGGTCGCCGTCACGGCACCGACCCCGGTTGCGCCGCCACCGCCCCCGCCGCCAGCCGTGCTACCGCCTACCCCAGCTCCACCGGCGACGCCTGGCCCCCAAGCGCCGGATACGACTCCCGCACCCGTTCCACAACCGGCGGCATCGTCGACCACCTCCGCGGCCCCGAGCAGCGGGGCGGCGAGCCCCACGCCGCGCCAGGTCGATGCCAGTCCGAGTGAGTCGCCCCGTGGCGCCGGGCCCTTGGGATCGTCCGCGTCTGGCCTGCCGGGGGTTGCGGGGAGGGTTGATCCGACGAACACAAGTCGGCCCGATACCGGCCTTCTTCCGAGTTGGCTGCTGGTTACCATCGCCGCCCTCGGACTCGTGGCAAGCTTCCTCCTCATGGCTGCGCGACGCGGCCGCGACCGGGATGAACAACCGCACGTCGGAACTGGCGAGACACTCCCTGGCCCGCCGGTCTCACTCGCCGCACGTGGTAGCCGACGGACGGTCCAGCTGAGCCACACCGAGGATCCGATCCTGGCTGCGATGGGCATCGGTGAGCCGGACAGACCGAATCCGGTCGCCACGCCGATGTCGCGCCGGGTGCGTTCGGGGCCGGGAGAACGGCTCGAGTAGGCGGATTCTGGCGACGTATGGGCGAGCTGACGAGCAAGCACTGCAGACTCTTGTCGCCGTCGGCGCCGAAGCGTACTGTCGTCGTCTGCCGTCCCGACGGCTGAGCTTACGGTCGACGACGGCGAGAGGATCTCGGGGGTACGGAACATGTCACGTTTCTCGCGTTCGACAGTCCTCGGCGGCCTTCTAGTAATGAGCATCGTTGCGCCGGTCGCGGCGCAGGAGCCCATCGACGCGCCGGACGGGTTCACCGACGTGCGAGCTCGCTTCGAGGTCATGACTCGGGCGCAATGGGAGGCGGCCGGGTACCTCGCGAATCCGCCGGCATGTATCGCCTCGCCCGCCGGCGGGATGGGAATCCACGCCGTGAACCCGACGTTGGCCCAGGCACAGTTCGGGAGCGCAGCCGCCGTCGATCCGGCCAATCCGCCCGTTCTGCTTCTCGACGGTTCGCAGACCCGGGTCATCGGCCTGGAGTGGGAGACCTCGGAGGCCGCCGGCGCCTTCACGATCTTCGGCCAGGCCGCGCCCCTGCTCCCCGGCCATCCCGGTATCCCCGATCCGCACTACATGCTCCACGCCTACTTCCGTCCGAATGGCCAGGTGCTCTTCGCCGAGTTCGACCCGCAAGTCACGTGTCCGGCCATGCCGAACACCGCGGTCGAGACGCCCGATCGCGGCGGGACCGACCTGACGATGCTCGCGCTGACGCTCGCGGGACTCGCCGGACTCATGGTTACCACCAACGTGGTGAGACGCCGCATCGGATAAGAGGCCCTGGCCCAGCCGTCGGCCAACGCGAATCTTCGACACCTGCCGCGCCGGATTGGCCGCGCGGAAGCGCTCGACGCCCTCAGGCGGGCGGCGCGAGGCGGAGGACTCGGAACGCCGCCACTGCGCGGCTGATGCCCTTGAGCTGCAGCGGCTCGATCGGCTCGGCATCGATCACGTCCTCGATCGCAGCAAACAGGCGCTGGGTGACCAGCACCTCGTTTCCCGCGGCCGCACTGCTCAGGCGAGATGCCAGGATCACGACGTTGCCCACGCCGCCGTAGTCGTAGCGGCCCTCGAAGCCGATCCGGCCGAGGGTCGCATAGCCGAGCGCCATGCCGATCCCCAGGCCCAGGTCGTAGCCGCGTTTGCGCCACCTGAGCGCGAGCTCGCCGAATCGGTCGCGCATCTCCAGCGCGGTACGCACGGCCACGATCGGATGCTCGTCGATCTGGACCGGATCGTTGAAGAAGACCATGAGCCCGTCGCCGGCGAAGTGCTCCACCGTCCCGCCATTGGCGATTGCGAGCTCGCCCACCGCGGTGTGGTACTCGCGTAGCACGCCCAGCACCTCCTCGGGCTCGGCCACCTCGGCGAACGCGGTGAAGCCACGCAGGTCGCAGAAGAGCGTGGTGATTTCGCGGCGATGCCCCGCCAGCAGCTTCTCGCCCTCGGCGTCGCTCAGCAGGCTCGCCACCTGCGGAGCGAAGCGAGCGAGCTCCGTCCGCTGCCGCTCGACGGTCTGGAAGAGTCGAACGTTTCTCATCGCAAGAGCCGCCTGGTCGGCAAACGTGGTGAGGAGCGAGATCTCACGGTCGCTGAACGGCTTCACCTCGCGGCGCCACACGACGAAGATGCCGATCGGGAAACCGTCGTGCATCATCGGCACTCCGAGGATGGTCCGATAGCCGCCGCTCTTCTGCGCCTCCCAGAAGCGGTATTCGGGGTCTTCCAGGATGTCCACGATGTGAACGGGGCGCAGCTCCACCAGGGTTCGGCCGATCAGGGTGCCGCGATCCGGTTTGTACGGCGTGTGGGTCACGAGCTCCCAGTAGGCCGAGTCGACCTCGCCGTGATGTGCAACGATCTGGTAGAACTCGCTCGCATCGTCGAGCCGCAGGATATTGCCGAAGTCGGCATGGCTGAGCTCGACCGCTCGCTGGATCACCGTCTGGAGCACCTGGTCAAGGTCGAACGCCGAGCGGCTAATGGTCTGGAGGACATGGCTGACGGCGCTCTCCCGCTCGAGCGCCTCCCGCATGTCGCTGAACAGGGTGGCGATCTGCATCGCGATCGCGGCCTGGGCCCCGAACGTCTCGAGGAGACGAACCTCCCTGGCGCTGAAGGCTCGGACCTCTCCGCGGCCGACCGCGATGACACCCGTCGGCCGCCCCTCGCGGATCATCGGGACCGCAAGCAGCGTGCGATAGCCTCCGGCCTGTTGCAGATCGCCCAGTTCGTACTCGGAGTCCTCGAGCGCATCGGGAATGTGGACGACGCTGAGCTCGAGCAGGGCGCGACCGACAAGTGAACCGCGCTCCGGCCGGTAGATCCGCGCGCGCGCCAGGCGCTCATATTCGGCGCCGAGCCCGACAAAGGCCACGACCCGGAACACCTCACCATCCCGTATGGCGACGTTGCCGTTGTCTGCGCCGCAGAGCTGTGCCGCCCGCTCGAGGATCGTCTGGAGGACTTCGTGGAGGTCGAACGTCGACTGGGCGATCGCCTGGACGACGTCACTCATCGCCGCCTCGACTTCAGCGGCCTCGCCCAGGGGATCGAGTTCGCTGCGCAGATCGCTCATTTCGTGCGGTGACCCTCAGTACGAGACTTGACCGCCGTCGGGATGCGGCAGCCCGTGGTGCGTGAATCGGCCACGTCGGAGTCTACGCGTGCCCATCCGCATGAGCGAGCGTCGGGTCATGTCGTGCGCCCGGACGATCGTTCTATGGGTTCCGTGGCACCATGAGGCGAGGATCGCGCGGTGGAACTGCTCATCCTTGGCGGGGTAGCCGCGGGCTTCGTCGGCGTGCTGGCCGCCTTCCTCCTGGCTGTCGCCGGCATCAAGGGCCGTGACGAGTCCGACGCTTCGGAGTCTCATCGCACACGTCGCTGACCACAGTCCTGGTCCGCAGGGACCATCGTCCTATCGGTTGTCGGCCGATGAGCACCGACGATCCCGCCCCATGGAACTCCTCCTCGTCGGCCTCGTTACACCCGGTCTGGTCAGTGCGCTTGCCCTCGCCATCGCGGTGATCGCGGCCCGCCCGCGGTCCAAGACGCCGCGTCGCTGATTCGGTCCGGTCTGGCAAGACTCTGCGCCAGGCATGAACCGAGGGGCGAGCACCAGCCCACGACGTTGGTGCAACGAAAATCCAGCCAGAATGTCCAGATGCACCGTCAATCGTTGGACACCGGACGACCGCGGCGCGGCAAAGCGAGCCGGCTGCCTTTTCTCATCGCTGGCGGATTGTTGACGCTCGTGGCCGCTGCCTTGATTGCCACTGCGCTTGCGCTACCGAGCGGTAGTGACGGCGTCGACGATCCGGCTTCAAGCGCGAGTGCACCTCCGACTTCAGGCGCTGACTTCGTTGCCGATGCCGAGACGGGTGATACGGATCAGTGGTGCTACGTCCACTCAGCGATACCGGTCGGAGTCGTCACCAGTCCGGTCCGGGCGGGCAGGTACGCCTTCAAGAGCGAGATCCGGGATGGCCCGCTCATCTACGACACCGAGCGCAGCGAATACGCGAACGGCCCCGGCTCGTGCGACAAACCCATGTTCCGCGCGGGCACCGAGACGTGGACTGCGGTGAGCGTCTATTTGGACGCGGGCTTTCCGGAATACAGCTCCTGGTCATTGATCGCGCAATGGAAGGAGGCTGATGGGGGCAGCCCGCCTTCGCAAATCAGCGTCGAGAACGAGCAACTTGCCATCCTTGGCGCCGACTCGCTCGATCCGCGACCGCGATTCCCGTTTGGCACCATTGAGCGCGGCCGCTGGATCGACTTCCTGGTTCACCACAAGTGGAGTACCGACCAGGGTATCGGATTTGTAGAGGTGATCATGGACGGCGAACTGGTCCTGCCGAAGACCTTCACCCGGACCATGGACAACTCTAACCCTCTCTTCCTGAACGTTGGCCAATATCGCGATCTCGCCAACAGCGGCACAGCGGTGCTATACATCGATGAGGTGAGAGTCGGTCCCACCCGACAGTCGGTGGCACCGTGACCCCGTGGCTGTCACGTTGCTGTCAACCCGGCCGCCGTCCGGTCAGTTCGGCACGCTCTCGATCCATCTGAGCCGAAGCATGCGGAAGCCGCCGCAATCCCGACTGACCGGTCCTCCCCGCTAGCTGAGAGGTGGCGCCTGGGGGGCGGCGGTCGCGTGGGCTACTGACCCGCGGGTCCGTACCGCACTCCGTACTTTTCCGGATGCGTGCCACTCCACCGACCGTTAGCGTGGCGTCGGGGGAGCAATGGGCAGCCGGACCCTCGGGGGACTAGAGGGGACCCGGCTCTGATTGCAGTTTCCGATCCGTTCGGAAAGGAGGTACCAACACAATGATTCGAGACTTCATCAGCACTCTTCTGGCTCGCTTCCAGAGCGAGGACGAGGAAGGTCAGACGCTCGTCGAGTACGGCCTGCTTCTCGCCCTCATCGCGATCATCATCATCGTGGCCCTGCTGTTCCTTGGCCCGATCATCAGCCAGCTGTTCCAGAACGTCGGCACCACGCTCAACGGCGTCTAACCCGACTTCGGACAACCCTTGCGAGGCCCCCACGGCGCACTGCCGCGGGGGCCTCGTCTCGTCTCCCTGGCAAACCCAACCGCTCCGGAGTACCGCCCTCGGAGTAGCCCACAAGTCCAGTCGTGAGCCTTGCTCACCGGGCGGTAGACTGTTGACCGCAGGCACAACGGAGCCTGCCATCGCGACCTCATCACGTACTCATCCACCCGAGCTCAAAGGGGACCTCCGTGAAGCGATCGAATCGCCTCGTCATCCTCGTCGGCGTCTTGCTGGCCGTGCTTGCCTTCGTGGCCATCGTTATCCTGCTGAACCAGCGCGAGCCGACCGTCCAGGAGGAGGCGCCAACCTCGACCGTCCTGGTCGCAATGCAGGACATCGCGATCGGGACTCCGGTGACGCCCGACCTCGTCGAGGAGCAGCAGATCGATCCGGAGGCAGTGCAGGGCATTCCCCTGACGAGCACGACCGCGGTCTCGGGCCAGCCTGCGCTGTTCGCAGTCCCCTCGGGTTCCCAGGTGTCGGCCGAGACGATCGGCGCGGCGACCCAGGTCACGGTCAACATCGCCGCACAGCTGCAGCCGGGCGAGAAGGCAATCTCGTTCCAGGTCGACCGGGTCACCGGACTCGACTTCCTCGTCAAGCCGGGCGACTACATCGACATCGTGTTTGCCGGCCAGGTCGACGTCGTCCAGGAGACCGCCGACTCTGCAGCCAATCCCGACGCAGCTGCGCCACCGCGCTTCGAGGCGGTCGTCGGTCTGGAGGATCAGCGCACGGTGAAGGCCATCCTCCAGGACAAGCGGGTCCTCTACGTCAGCAGCACGCGGGCGATCGCACCGGAGCCGGTCGATGCCGACGGCGACGGCGTCGCTGACCCGGAGCAGCCGGCCCAGGCCGTGCTCGACAGCGTGATCATCGTCTTCGCAGGAACCGCACAGGATGCGGAAGTCATCAAGTTCGCCCAGCGTGACCTGGCCGAGGTCGGACCGCTGACCGCCATCGTTCGCCACCTCGAGGATGATGCGATCGAAGAGACGATCGGCATCTCCTTCGACCAACTCGTGTCCGAGTACGGGGTGCGGATCCCCGACATCGTCCAGCAGCTCAACGAGGAATCGGCCCCGTAGTGTGGCGGCGTCGCCACCATCGCAGCCTGAAAGCACCCGAATGATCAAGGTACTCATCGTCGACGACATCCCGGAGACGCGCGACCACCTGTCGCGTTTCCTCGGGCTGGAGCGCGAGATCGACGTCGCCGGCACCGCCGGCTCCGGCGAAGAGGCGATTCAGCTGTCGATGGACCTGCGTCCGGATGTGATCGTCATGGACATCAACATGCCCGTGCTGGACGGTATTGCCACTGCCGAGATCATCGCGCAGCGGCTGCCGACCAGCCCGATCATCATGATGAGCGTCCATGGAGAGGCCGAGCACCTCAAGCGAGCCATGCTCGCCGGCGCTCGCGAGTTCCTGGTCAAGCCGTTCAGTGGCGACGAGTTCGCGACCTCGATCAAGCGCGTGCACGAGCGCGAGCTCGTCCGGCGCCAGCAGCTCCAGGTCGCACCGGGTGCCACGCAGGCCTCGTCTCCCGCGGCGGTCGAAAGCACCGAGGACCACCAGGTCCTTGCCGTCTTCAGCCCCAAGGGCGGCGCCGGGGTCACGACCCTCGCAACGAACCTGGCGCTGGCCCTCCGGCGTGAGACGAACCAGCGCGTGGCCCTCGTCGACGCGAACCTCCAGTTCGGGGACATCGGAGTCCTGCTCAACCTGAATCCCAAGAACAAGTCCGTCCTCGACGCCGTCGAGGGTGGCGAGCCCGACCGCGACATCATCGAATCGGTGATGGTGGACCACTCGACGGGGATCCGGGTGCTCCTCGCGCCGCCCTCCCCGGAGGGTGCCGACCTCGTCACGCCCGCATTCCTGCGGAAGATCGTCGACATGCTGCGGGAGACACACGACTGGGTCGTGGTCGACCTGCCATCCGGCCTCAACGACCACACGCTGGGCGTGCTCGATGCGGCCGACCAGGTCCTGGTGGTTGGGGCGCTCGAGATCACGACGATCAAGAACGTGCGCCTCTTCCTGGAGGTCGCCGACCAGCTCGACTATGACCGATCCAAGATTCGCCTCGTCATCAACCGCTCGGACGCCTCCCAGGGCATCCGCATCGGCGACGTCGAGGCTTCCATCCGGCGCACGATCGACGGCACCATCGTTTCGGACGGCCGCCTGGCCGTTCTCGCGGTGAACCGCGGCGTGCCGTTCGTCATTTCCCATCCTGAGTCGCCGCTCGCACGCGACGTCATCAAGCTCGCGCGAACCCTCGCCGGTGAGGGCGTCGCAAGCACCCAATCGATCGATAAGGCCGCCAAGCGCGGGCTCTTCGCACGCCGTTAATTGGAAGGACGCTGCCGATGTCACTGCTGAAGCGAATCGAGCGGGCGCGCCCCGCCGCAGAAGGTGAGGCCGTGCCGGCTGTGCCGGCGCCCGTCCCTCCGCAAGGTGGACCACGGCAGACGCCTTCATCGGTGACCGGTGGACCGGCTGCCCCGGTGCGGCAGCCGCCGCCCCAGGCCGCTCCGTCCCGATTCACCGGGGCGCTGCCCGCCCGCGAGTCGTTCCGGGAGGCCAAGTTCCGCGTCCAGAACCGGCTGATCAACGAGCTGGATCCGAAGCTCGACCTGACGAACCAGGTCGAGGTCAGGCGCCAGATCGAGGAGCTGTTCGGGACGATCGCCGACGAGGAGGGCCTCGCCCTCACTCGCGCGGAGCGCGTGCGCATGCTCGAGCAGATCACCGACGAGATCCTCGGCCTCGGCCCGCTCGAGCCGCTTCTGCGTGACGAGACACTGACCGAGGTGATGGTCAACGGCCCGCAGCAGGTCTACATCGAGCGCGAGGGCAAGCTGGAGCTTACGAACGTGACGTTCCAGAATGACGAGCATGTGATGAAGATCATCCAGCGCATCATCGCGCCGATCGGTCGTCGCGTGGATGAGTCGAGCCCGATGGTGGACGCCCGCCTGGCCGATGGCTCACGCGTGAACGCCATCATTCCGCCGCTCTCGCTCATCGGCCCGGTCATCACGATCCGGAAGTTCTCCGCCACACCGTTCACGGTCGATGACCTCATTCGATTCGGCACGGCCACACCCGACATGTTCGAGTTCCTCGAGGCGTGCGTGAAGGCGCGACTCAACATCTTCGTCGCCGGGGGCACCGGCTCGGGCAAGACGACGATGCTGAACATCCTCTCGTCGTTCATCCCGGATGACGAGCGCATCGTGACCATCGAGGATGCGGCCGAGCTTCAGCTTCGACAGGAGCACGTGATCACCCTCGAGGCTCGCCCGTCGAACATCGAGGGCAAGGGCGCCATCCCGATCCGCGAGCTCGTCCGCAACGCCCTCCGCATGCGCCCCGACCGAATCGTGGTCGGCGAGTGCCGATCGGGGGAGGCCCTCGACATGCTCCAGGCCATGAACACGGGCCATGACGGCTCGATGTCCACCGGCCACGCCAACACGCCGCGCGACATGCTCAGCCGCCTCGAGACGATGGTGCTGATGGCCGGCATGGACCTCCCGCTGCGGGCGATCCGCGAGCAGATCAGCTCGGCCGTCGACCTCATCGTCCACCAGAACCGCCTCAAGGATGGGACGAGGAAGATCGTCAACATCACCGAGGTGCAGGGCATGGAGGGTGATATCATCGTCATGCAGGACGTGTTCGTGTTCGAGCAGACGGGCGTCGAAGAGGGCAGGATCCTCGGGCGGCTCAAGCCGACCGGGATCCGGCCGCACTTCGTCGAGCGCTTCGAGACAGCCGGCATTCACCTGCCGCCCAACATCTTCGGATCTCCGTTCTGATGCTCCCCATCGTCGTCGCCGCCCTGGCGGCCCTCGCCGTGCTGGTGATCGCGGCCGGCATCGCGATGAGCGCGTCCGGTGGATCGGTTGCCTCCCGCCTGGAGCGCTATGCCTCAGGCACCGCCACCGGCCCGGACACCGGTGAGCGCGGGTCCGTCGTCGTCGCGGGGCTCTCGAGGGTCATCGAGAAGCAGGACCTGGCTACCAGGCTCAGCACGGACCTTGCCCGCGCGGATCTCAAGATGCGGCCGGCCGAGTTCCTCCTTGCATGGGCCGCCACGCCTTTCCTCTTCGTGGCGGTGGCGTACGTCGCCGGCTTCATCTTCACCGGCTTCCAGAACATCGTTGCGCTGGCGGCATTCTTCCTCCTGGGGCTCTGGGCACCCCGCTTCTATCTGAAGTATCGCCAGGGCAAGCGGCTCAAGCAGTTCGGGGAGCAGCTTCCGGACACCATCACCCTGCTGGCCAACTCCCTTCGCGCGGGCTCCTCCTTCCTGCAGGGCATCGAGCTCGTCACCCGCGAGGCCCGGCCGCCGATCAGGGACGAGTTCGAGCGCGTGGTCCGCGACATGCAGCTGGGCCTCGCCCTGCAGCCGGCCCTGAACAACCTCGTCCGGCGCGTGGCGTCGGAGGACCTGGAGCTGATGGTGACCGCGATCCAGATCCAGAGCCAGGTCGGCGGCAACCTCGCCACCGTCCTCGACTCTATCGCGTTCACCATTCGCGAGCGGGTAAGGATCCACGGCGAGATCCAGACGCTGACGGCCATGCAGCGTTACAGCGGGTACGTGATCACGCTGCTCCCGGTCGGCCTGGCCGGCATCCTGTTCCTGATCAGCCCGAGCTACATGGAATCCATGCTCGACAAGCCGCCCGAGATGTTCGGTCTGCCACTCGGCATCACCTTCTTTGCCGTCGGCCTTCTCAGCATGGGCATCGGTTACTTCTTCATCCGTCGCATCGTCGACATCAAGGTGTAGCGAACATGTCTCCCGAGATTCTCATCGCGGTCCTGGCGGCCGGCGCCGTCCTCCTCATCACCTACGGCGTGGCGGCGCGACCGGCCGAAGACGCCGTCCAGGCGCGTCTGAGCCAGCTCGTCGTGGCGCCGCGGACTATCGAGGAGATGGAGCTCCAGCAACCGTTCTTCGAACGGGTCATTCGGCCCACGATCCAGCGCCTTGCGAAGGCCGGCCGGCGCCAGGAGGGTGGCCTCATCGGGCGGATCGACGCGAAGCTCGAGCGTGCGGGGTATCCGGGCGGCCTGCGGGGCGCGGATTGGGTCGGCGTCAAACTGCTGTCGCTCATCGGATTCGCAATTCTCTTCCTTCTTCTCATCCTGCTCGTGACCGGGTCGCTCGTGCTGGGCCTGCTCTTCGCGGTGGTAGGCGCGGCCGTCGGCTACATCGCTCCGGAGTTCTGGCTCGGTCGCAGGATGAAGGCGCGTTCGTATTCGATGATTCTTCAGCTGCCGGACGCCCTCGACCTGCTTACGATCAGCGTAGAGGCTGGCCTCGGGTTCGACGCCGCATTGGCGAAGGTGGTCGAGAAGATGGAGGGGCCGCTCATTGACGAGTATCGGCAGGCGCTGGCCGAGGTGCGGATGGGCCGCTCCCGGCGCGAGGCGCTGCGCGACGTCGCCACGCGCGCCGATGCCCAGCCGGTGAGCAACTTCATCGGTGCAATCGTCCAGGCCGAACAGCTCGGCGTGCCGATCGCAAAGGTGCTGGCGATCCAGTCGAACCAGCTCCGCATCGAGCGTCGCCAGCGTGCCGAGGAGGCCGCGGCGAAGGCCCCGGTCAAGATGCTGTTCCCGATGGTCGGCTGCATCTTCCCAACGATCTTCATCGTCATCCTGGGGCCTGCGATCATCAAGGTCATGGGCGGACCAGGGATCTAGCCCGTCATGCTGCCGCCGGTCCGGCCGGCCATCCTAGTCGTCGACGACGATCCGTCCCTGTTGGCTGTCGTCGCGCGGCGGTTGGAGCGGGAGGGCTACCAGGTCCGCACCGCTCCGTCTGGCCCGGCCGCGCTGAGACACCTCGAGGCCTCGTGGCCGGCTCTCGTCATCGTCGACCTGATGATGCCTGGCATGGACGGCTTCGAGCTGTGCCGCCGAATCAAGCTCCTTGCGGACCTGCCGATCCTGGTGCTGTCGGCGGTGGACGCATCGGAAGCCAAGGTGAGTGCCCTCGAGAGCTACGCTGAGGACTACGTTACGAAGCCATTCGATCCCGACGAGCTGATCGCGCGCGTGCAGCGCATCTTGCGTCGCTCCCCGCCCGGGAGCCCTTCGATCAGCCTCGGCGGCGGGCAGGTCGAGATCGACCTCGCCAGCCGGCGCGTGACGACCCCGTCCGGCCCACAGGCTCTGACTCGGACGGAGGCGCGCATGCTGACGGTCCTTGCGGGAGCGATCGATCGGGTCGTCGCGACGGACACCCTCCTCGAGCGGGTATGGTCGGACGCCGATGGCGCGGAACCCTCGTACGTTTGGGTCACAATGCGGCGGCTGCGGCGCAAGATCGAGTCGGATCCGGATCGACCGAAGTACCTCCTCACCGAACGCGGCCTCGGCTATCGACTCGTCTCGGGTTCGGCGCGTAGCTGAGGCATGGGCCGCGCCAGCTTGCCGGTCCGAGTTTTCATCGGCCTCGTCCTGGCCGTCGTTCCCGCGCTGCTGGTCGGCGTCGGCGCGGACGTTCTATCACGGACGCTGCTCAGTTCGCTCAACGCCGGCCTCGTTGCGGTCGGGCTCCTTCTCCTGTCACTCGGCTGGTGCGTCATCCTGGCCGTGGTGTACGTTCGGTCGCTCGCGAGCGAGGCAAGTGGCATGGTCACCCTCGCGCGTCGGGGAGAGTTCACCGAGGCCGGGGAACGGCGTGCGACGCCCTCTGCCGTCGGCCAGCTGGCCACGGCGCTCGAGGAACGCAATCGCCAGGTCGCAGCACTCGCTGCCGAGACGAAGTCCGCGCCCATCACGGGCGATCCGCGCGAGGTTGCCGCGCACATCGTCCGCAGCGCGCGTCGGTTGACGGGCGACCCAACGTGGGCTCTCGCCGTCGTCCGAAGCAACGCTCCGGAGCTGCTGCCGCCAGGCGTCTATCACGCTCATGTGTCAGATGCCATCGGGGAGATCGGAGAGTCGGAGCGCTGGGCGAGCACGGCCCGGGCGTCGGACGACCCGCGCGGCGGGGCGCACAAGATCGAAGGACCATGGGGCGCCTTTCTCGCCCTCGCCGTGACGAGCGGTGACGACCTGGGCGCGGTCCTCACCGCGCCGTGGGAGGGCAGGCCTGAGCCGTCCGCAGCCGAACGTGACCTCTTGAGCCTCCTCGGCCAGCATGCCGGTACCCAGCTCGAGCATGCTCTCCTGTACGCAACCGTGCGCCAGCAGGCCGAATCGCTGGACAAGATGGCGAGCGTCCAGTCGGACTTCCTGCGGGGGGTCAGCCATGATCTTCAGACGCCCCTGACGAGCATCCGGGCGCTTGCCGCGGAGCTGCAGGCGACGCCGGGCATCGACGAGACCGCGCGTGCAGACCTCGACGTCATAAGCCACCAGGCGGACAGGCTGAGACGGATGGTCGCGCAACTCCTGGTCGTGTCGCGCCTCGAGGCGGGCGTCCTCACGCCGCGGCAGGAGATCCTCGCCGCGCGGCCCCTCATCGAACGCACGTGGCACGCAC
>JACCWY010000193.1 GCA_013697395.1 Chloroflexota bacterium
TCGACGCCAATGACGTCGTCGTCTCCTATGCCGTCCAGTGGGACGCGGAGCACCCGCTCCACGTCGGCAAGGAGGGCAGCGGCCTGTTCGAGTACTGGACGTTCCTCTGGGCCAAGTTCCTCAACCCGCCGCCGGCGGAAGGCTGAGCCTCCCTCGTCCGCACGTCTACGGGGCGTTACCCTCCGGGGTAGCGCCCCGTCGCATATCCAGCCGCAGCGAGGCCGATGACCCGCTTCATCGTTCGGCGCATCCTCGTCAGCCTGCCCGTCCTGTTCGGGGTGCTGTTCGCGGTCTTCGCGCTCGCGCGCGTGATCCCGGGCAATCCTTGCACCGCCGCGCTCGGCGAGCGCACCAGCCCCGCCCGCTGCGCCGACTTCAACGCCCGCCACGGGCTGGACAAGTCGATCCCGGAGCAGTTCGCCGTCTACCTCGGCGAGGTGGCCCAGGGCGACCTCGGCACGTCGACCAAGCTCGGCCGCCCGGTGGGCGACATCCTGATCGAGCGGCTGCCCCTGACGGTCGAGCTCGCCGTTCTGGCACTGTTGCTGGCGATCCTGATCGGCGTTCCCCTCGGGGTGCTGTCGGCGGCCAGGAGAAACTCGCCCATCGACGTCGGCACGATGGTCGTGGCCAACCTCGGCGTGTCCGTGCCCATCTTCGTCCTCGGGCTCCTGCTCGCCTACCTCTTTGCGGTCACGCTGAAGGACACGCCGATCTCCCTGCCGCCGTCCGGGCGGCTCAGCCCGGGAACGATCGTGCGGCCGCTGGCCGACGTGTGGGGGCTCGAGTCGCTGTCCGGGCCGCCGCGCGCCGTGCTCGACTTCCTATCGGGGATGTACACGTTCAATGGGCTGGTCACGACCAACTGGTCGCTCCTCGGCGATGCGCTCCGCCACCTGATCCTGCCCGCCGTCGCGCTCGGCACCATCCCGCTCGCGATCATCGCCCGGATCACCCGCTCGAGCCTCCTCGACGTGCTCGGCCAGGACTTCGTCCGGACGGCCCGGGCGAAGGGCCTCCGCGAGCGTCGAGTCGTGCTCCGGCACGGCCTCGGGAACGCGATGCTCCCGGTCGTCACGATCATCGGGCTGCAGCTCGGCGGATTGCTCTCGGGCGCCGTGTTGACCGAGACAATCTTCCGCCTCGGCGGGGTCGGGAGCGCGATCTTCGAGGCCATCGCCGCGCGCGACTACCAGATCGTCCAGGGCTTCACGGTGCTGGTCGCGGTCGCGTTCATCACCGTCAACCTCCTGGTCGACATCTCGTACGCGAAGCTCGATCCCCGGGTCCGGCTGACCTGATGGCCGCCAGCACGGAGCCGATCCCGGAGCTGCTCGCCGACCGCCTGGCCGTTGGTCGGGATGCCTCGCTCTGGCGGGACACGCTGGGCAACGTCCTCCGCCAGCGGAGTGCCGTCATCGGCCTGGCGATCCTGGCGGTGCTCGTCCTGACGGCCATCTTCGCCGACGTCATTGCCACCCACGACCCGGAGCTCGGCCTCCTGAACGCTGAGCCCGGCGTCGAGCGACGGGACGCCCCGTGCATCCACGTGCTGGGATGTCCGACCAGCAAGCCCCAGCACCTGCTGGGCACCGACGGCAACTTCCGCGACGTCTTCAGCCGGCTCGTCCACGGCGCGCGCATCTCGCTCCAGGTGGGCTTCCTGACCGTCGGGTTCGCGATCCTCATCGGCGCCGTCATCGGCGCGACCGCCGGATACGTCGGCGGATTCCTGGACAACGTGCTGATGCGGCTGATGGACGTGCTGCTGGCGTTCCCGAGCCTCCTGCTCGCGATCGCGATCCTCGCTGCACTCGGTCCGGGCCTGCTCAACGCGCAGCTGGCGATCGGCATCGTCGCCATCCCGATCTACGCCAGGGTGATGCGGGCCGCTGTGCTGTCCGTCCGCGACCTCGACTACGTGACGGCCTCGCGGGCCCTCGGCGAGTCCAGCGTCGGCCTTCTCGTCCGTCGAGTCGTGCCGAACTCCCTGACGCCGATGATCGTCCAGGGCACGCTCGGCATCGGCGTCGCCCTGCTGGACGTCGCGGCCCTGTCGTTCCTCGGTCTCGCCGCCGAGCCGAAGATCCCCGAGTGGGGCGCCATGATCGGCTCCGAGCGGAACCAGCTGTTCAGCGCGCCGCACCTGATCCTCGCACCCGGCTTCGCGATCACGCTCGTCGTTCTCGGGTTCAACCTCCTGGGCGACGGGCTGCGCGACGCGCTCGACCCGCGCCTCAACTGATGACCACCCCGCCCGGCGCGCCCGTCGACTCGCTCGGCGTCCGGCTCGACGAGACGGTCATCGAGGAGATCCTGCCCGCCGCCGCGCGCAAGCCAAAGCGCCCGC
>JACCWY010000212.1 GCA_013697395.1 Chloroflexota bacterium
GCATCGACGAAGCGATGGCCAACCAGGCCACGCGCATCGACGTGACGATCCACGCCCACGGCACGCTCGAGGTGGTGGACGACGGCCGCGGCATCCCCGTCGACCGGCATGCGACCGGCAAGAGCGCCCTCGAGGTGATCATGACGGTGCTCCACGCCGGCGGGAAGTTCGGCGGCGGCGGGTACAAGGTGTCCGGCGGCCTCCACGGTGTGGGCGTCAGCGTCGTGAACGCGCTCAGCTCGGAGATGCGGGTCGAGGTCCTGCGCGATGGCAAGCGCCACGTGCAGGAGTTCGTCCGTGGCGCGCCCACCGGTCCGGTCAAGCAGACCGGCGGCGTTGCCGAGGCGAATCGCGCTCTCGACCCCGCATGGAAGCGCATTCACGGCACGCGCACCATCTTCCGGCCCGATCCGGAGATGTTCGAGACGCTGGACTTCAGCTGGGACATGATCAGCACCCGCATGCGCGAGTCGGCCTACCTCAACAAGGGCCTCTGGATCCACCTGCGCGACGAGCGGACCGACACCGAGAAGAACTTCTTCTTCCAGGGCGGGGTGACGAGCTTTGTGCGGCACCTCAACCGGCGCCGCGACGTGCTCAACAACCGCCCGATCTACGTCGAGCGCCTGGTCGGCTCGACCAGCGTCGAGGTCGCCCTGCAGTACAACGACGCGTTCGCCGAGAACGTGCTGGCCTTCGCGAACAACATCCATACCGTGGACGGCGGCACGCACGTGGCCGGCTTCCGCGCGGCGCTGACGACCTCGTTGAACACGTGGTCGCGCAAGTCCGGCACGCTCAGCGAGAAGGAAGCCAACCTCTCCGGCGACGACGTGCGCGAGGGCCTCACGGCCGTCATCAGCGTCAAGCTGACGGACCCACAGTTCGAGGGCCAGACGAAGGCGAAGCTGGGCAACGCCGACATCAAGGGCATCGTGCAGAACGTGGTCACCGAGGGGATCGTCCAGCACCTTGAGGAGAACCCGGCCGACGGCCGGCGGATCATCGAGAAGTGCCTGACCGCCGCCCGCGCGCGCGAGGCGGCACGCAAGGCCCGTGACCTCGTCATCCGCAAGGGTGCGCTCGAGGGGATGGCGCTGCCCGGCAAGCTGGCCGACTGCCAGGAGCGTGACCCGGCCCGTTCAGAGCTGTACATCGTCGAGGGCGACTCCGCCGGCGGCTCGGCGAAGCAGGGCCGCGATCGGCGCTTCCAGGCCATCCTGCCCATGTTCGGCAAGATGCTGAACGTGGAGAAGGCGCGGCTGGACCGGGTCCTCAGCTCCGACAAGATCCGGCCGCTCGTCATCGCGCTCGGTGCCGGCATCGGCGAGACGTTCGACATCGGCAAGCTCCGATATCACCGCATCTGCCTCCTTTCGGACGCCGACGTCGACGGTGCGCACATCACGACGCTGCTCCTCACCTTCTTCTATCGCCACATGCCGCAGGTGATCGAGAACGGGTACCTCTACCTGTGCCAGCCGCCGCTCTACCGGGTCAGCACCGGCAAGGTCACGCGCTACGCCGCCACCGAGAAAGCGCGCGACGCCGCGATCAAGGAGCTCAGCCGCGACGGAAAGACGAAGAACGTCACCGTCCAGCGCTTCAAGGGCCTCGGCGAGATGAACGCCGATCAACTGTGGGAGACGACGATGAATCCCGACACCCGCACCTTGCTGCGTGTCGAGGTCGTCGAGGGCACCGAGGCGAGCACCGACGACATCTTCAGCACCCTGATGGGCGAGAAGGTCGAGCCCAGGCGCGACTTCATTCGGGGCGAGGCCCGCAAGGTCCGCAACCTGGACATCTGATCGAAACGAGACAGAGAGGCAACCACAGCGATGCCATCACGACACGCCGCCGATATCCGGCAGGTCGCCCAGAAGACCGGCCGCAGCCTCGACGAGTGGTGCGAGCTGCTCGAGGCGAACGGCGTGGGTGACCGCCGCGAGGCCGTCAACATGCTGCGCGACTCGTACGCGGTCAGCCACGCCTTTGCGCTCGCGATCGCGGACAAGTGCCTTCGGCGGGCCGATGACGACGACGAGTGGGGCGCAGCAGACTACGCGGCCGAGGAAGGGGACGACCGCTGGTAGTGATGGACGAGCAGGCACCCGCGATCATCGGCACCAGCGATGCCATCCTGGCGGAGGATGGCGGGCGCTACGCCTTCGCCGACCACAACTGCTTCGCCTGCGGGCGCGAGAACCCGATCGGGATGGGCCTGCACATCGAGCTCGGGGAGGGCATGGCGCGCACGACCTGGGCGGCCGGCGACGATTTCGTCGGCTGGAGCGACAAGGTGCACGGCGGCATCATCGCCACGCTGCTCGACGAGGTCATGGCGTGGGCGCCGTCGAGCTTCGACTCGTGGGCCGTGACAGCCGAGATGCGCGTCAGGTACCGCTCACCCGCTATGCCCGGTGAGACGCTGGCCGCGACCGGCCGCGTCGTCGGGCGGCGCCGCCGGATCTACGAGGTCGCCGGTGAGGTGCGCGGTGCGGACGGCAGGCTGATCGCCGAGGGCAGCGGGCGATATCTGGGCGCCAGCCCGAGCCAGAAGGCGGATCTGAAGGCGCGCTACGGTGCCGCGCCGGGCACGGGCGGCGAGTGATGCATGCGACAAACGCGACACGCGGAGCCTCCGGCCGTCCAGGCGGATGCGTCGACGGAATGAGGAGCTAGACCGATGGAGATGGACCGGGTCGGCAACGTCCGCATGGTGGCGATCGAGGACGAGATGCGCACCGCGTACATCGACTACGCGATGAGCGTGATCGTCGCGCGCGCACTGCCCGACGTGCGCGATGGTCTCAAGCCCGTTCATCGGCGAATCCTGTACACGATGCACGAGATGGGACTCCGTTCGACCGCCGCCTATCGGAAGTGCGCCGGCGTCGTCGGCGAGGCGATGGCCAAGTACCACCCGCACGGCGACCTTGCCCTCTACGAGACGCTCGTGCGGATGGCCCAGGACTTCAGCCTGCGCTATCCCCTCGTCGACGGCCAGGGCAACTTCGGTTCAATCGACGGCGACCCTCCGGCCGCCATGCGGTACACCGAGGCTCGGATGGCGGCCATCACCGACGAAATGCTCGGCGACATCGAGAAGGAGACGGTCGACTTCGTCGATAACTACGACGGGCGCCTGCGCCAGCCGACCGTCCTGCCGTCGAAGCTGCCGAACCTGCTCGTTAACGGGTCGACTGGCATCGCCGTCGGCATGGCGACGAACATCCCGCCGCACAACCTCGGCGAGATCTGCGCGGCGGCTCGCGCGCTCATCGACAACCCGGAGATGACGGTCGACGAGCTGTGCGACATCGTGACCGGCCCCGACTTCCCCACCGGCGGGACGATCTACCGAATGGATCGCCACCGCAACCTCGTGACCGGCGAGATGGAGGAGGTCGACGCCATCCGACACCTGTACGCCACCGGGCGAGGCCGCATCATCATCAAGGGCCAGGTCACGTTCGAAGAGGGTCGTGGCGGCATCTCGGTCGTGATCAACGAGCTTCCGTACCAGGTTAACAAGACGACGCTCATCGAGCGGATGGCCGAGCTCGTCGGATCGAAGAAGATCACGGACGTTCGCGACATTCGCGACGAAAGCGACAGGGACGGGATGCGGATCGTGGTGGAGGTCAAGCGCGACGGCTCTCCGCACACGGTGATGCAGCAGCTCTTCAAGCACACCGCCCTCCAGACCAGCTTCAGCGCCAACATGCTGGCGCTGGTCGACGGACAGCCGCAGACGCTCGGGCTCAAGAAGATGCTCGAGCACTACATCACCTACCGGCGGGACATCGTTCGGCGCCGGACCGAGTTCGACCTCGCCCGGGCTCAGGAACGCGCCCACATCCTCAAAGGGCTTAAGATCGCGCTCGACAACCTGGACGAGGTGATCGCCACCATCCGTGCCGCCGCCGACGTGGACGCCGCTCGATCGGCGCTCGTCAAGCGCTTCGAGCTGACCGAGATCCAGGCAAACGCGATCCTCGAGATGCAGCTCCGACGCCTGGCCGCGCTCGAGCGCAAGAAGATCGAGGACGAGTACCGCTCGATCATCAAGCTCATCAGCGAGCTCGAGGATCTCCTGGCCAATCCACGCAAGATCTTCCAGGTGATCAAGGATGAGCTCGACGGGATCGAGAAGCGCTTCGGCGACGACCGAAAGACCCGCATCGAGGCCGATGCAAACCGCGAGCTGACGGCGGAGGACCTCGTCGCTTCGGAGGACGTCGTCGTCACCCTCAGCCAGCGCGGCTACATCAAGCGCCAGCCGATCGGGACGTTCCGCTCCCAGCGCCGCGGCGGCCGGGGCAAGCTCGCGATGCTGACCCGCGAGGAGGATGCCGTCCGCCACCTGCGCGTGGCCAACACGCACGACAACATCCTCTTCTTCACGAACCGTGGCCGCGTCTTCATCACCAAGGTCCATACCCTGCCCGACGCCTCGCGCCAGGCGAAGGGGCTGCCGATCATCAACCTGCCCGGCGTGCAGGTGGAGCAGCGTGAGTACGTCAGCGCCATCATCAGCCTGCCGCGGTTCGAGCCGGGGCATTACCTGGTCATGGCCACGCGGCGGGGGATGATCAAGAAGACGTCGCTCGAGGACTACGCCAAGATCCGCGCGAACGGCCTGATCGCCATCAACCTCATCGACGGCGACGAGCTCCAGTGGGTCGGCCTGTCGGACGGAGGGAACGACATCATCGTCGCCACGAAGAAGGGCCAGGCGGCACGGTTCCGCGAGTCGGAGGTTCGTCCGCTCGGCCGCGGTACCCAGGGCGTCACCGCGATTCGCCTCAAGGGCGACGACGAGGTCATCGGCATGGAGGTGATCGAGCACCTCGAGCAGCAGCTGCTCGTCGTCACGGAGCAGGGCTTCGGGAAGCGGACGGAAGTCGCCGACTTCCCGATCAAGCATCGCGCCACAGGCGGGGTGATCGCCAACTCGCTCAACAAGGACACCGGCGACGTGGCCGCCATCCGGCTGGTCGGGCGCGAGGACGAGGAGCTCATGCTCATCACGGAGTTCGGCACGATCCTGCGCACAGAGGTCGGCGGCATCAACCGCTATCGCCGAGCCTCGCGCGGCGTGACCGTCATGAAGCCGCAGGACGATGATCGGATCGTCTCGATCACCGTCTTCGTCGATGACCGCCTGCCCGAGGAGCCTGCAGAAGGCGAGTAGTGCGGCCGCTCACGCCTGGAACCGAGCCGTGGGGCGGTCACGCGGCGCTTCTTGCCATGTTGGCGCCGCTCAGCGGCGATCGGCGTATGGCGCTTCGGCGGCGGTCAGGAACGGGCCAGATCAAGGGCCGCGCGACGGAGCACGGCGTAGCGGCGCGCGGCATCACCGGATGGGAGGCGACCCGGCAGCAGCAGCGCGGTGACGTGGCGGAAGATGAGCGCCCGCACCAGGCACTGGCCCATCCCCGCACGGGCGGCCACGGCGTCGAGCAGCCCCAGGTCGGCGCCCTCCCAGACCACCGCGTCGGCCACGACGACGCCGACGGCATAGGCGGCGGGCCGCCAGTACGGCGAGAAGTCGATGATGCCCGGCATCAGGCCGTCGGCGAAGAGGACGTTCCCGGTCAGGTCGCCGTGCACGAGCTGGCGAGGGGCGACGGCCGGCCGGCGGGCCTCGAGCAGCTCGACCAGCGCGGCGTCCTCGAAGCCGGCGCCGGTCGGGACTCCCAGCTCGTCCCAGGCAATCCGGTCAGCGACGGCCCATGCGTCGCGGCGGAGGTGGAGCGGCGGGCGAGCAACCTCATCCGGCAGGTCCGCGAGCGCGGCGTGAAGCGCGTCGCCGGCCTCGATGACCTGCCGCCAGCGGCGCGGGAGGTGTGACCCGGCCACGAACTCGCGTGCCACCCACCCGTCGGCGACGCAGGCCCCGTCTCGCGCCCTGCGCACCTGCTGCACGCGAACGCGGTCGGTATGGACGGCGGCAAGCACCCGCGACTCCCACTCGAACCACCCCGCCGGCTCGGTGGCGCGCTTCAGGACGACCTCGCCCGACCGCCACGTTGCGCCCATGCCACCCGACAGCAGCGTCGGAGGTTCCGTCGCGCCGAAGGCGCGCAGGACGGCGGCCGGTGGAGGCAGTGATCGGCGCATCGGTCAGCAGGCTAGCGCAGCCGACGGTGCCAACCGGGTACCGCTAGAATCGGCCATGCCTTGACCCGCCCCGCGGAGACCGACGTGTACGCCGACGAGTTCAGCATCTACGCCGGCAACGCCAACAAGCCGCTTGCCGAGCGCATCACTCGCTACCTCAAGACCCAGCTCGGTGACGTCGAGGTGTTCCAGTTCGCGAACGAGAACATCTTCGTGCGCGTGATGGAGAACGTGCGGGAGCAGGACGTCTTCCTCGTCCAGCCCACCTGCCGCCCCGTGAACCAGTCGATCATGGAGCTGCTGATCATGATCGACGCGTTCAAGCGCGCTTCTGCCGGGCGCATCACCGCGGTCATCCCGTACTACAGCTACGGGCGGTCCGACAAGAAGGACCAGCCCCGCGTCCCGATCACGGCGCGCCTCATCGCCGACATGCTCACGGTGGCCGGCGCCGATCGGGTCCTGACCATGGACCTCCACCAGGGCCAGATCCAGGGCTTCTTCAGCATCCCGGTCGACGAGCTGACCGCCGTCAACCTGATCTGCGCGCACATCAAGGCCAAGCAGCTCGATGACATCGTCGTGGTGTCCGAGCTCGGCTTCGCGAAGAAGGCGCGCAACTTCGCCGAGCTCCTGTCCGCACCGCTGGCGATCGTCGAGAAGCGACGCCTGGGGAACGCCGACCGCACCGAGGTGATGAACATCATCGGCGAGGTC
>JACCWY010000213.1 GCA_013697395.1 Chloroflexota bacterium
ACCCGGAGGCGGAGGCGAAGGCCGAGGCCGATGCCGCCGCTCGGACGAAGGGCCGCAAGGCCAGGGGCCGCCGGGCGGCGGCGGCCCGGGCCGGGGGTGCCGCGGTGCCGGCCGTGGCCGAACCCGACGACGACGAAGCCGAGTCGGATGGCGATACGTCGGCCGCATCGTCGGAAGCCGAGGAAACCTCCGGGCCGGACGAGACCGAAGGCGGGTCCGAGGCTTGATCGAGACGGCCCTCGATGCCTTCCGCGCGCCGGACATCCGGCGCAAGCTGCTCTTCACGCTCGGGATCCTGCTGATCTTCCGGGCGCTGACGAACGTCCCGGTCCCGAACGTGAACACGGCGGCGCTGACCGACCTGTTCACGAACAACCCACTCCTCGGGATCCTGAACATCTTCTCCGGCGGCGGCCTGGCCGCCGCGTCGATCATCGGCCTCGGGGTGAACCCGTACATCAACGCCAGCATCATCATGCAACTGATGCGCGGCGTGATCCCTGCCCTGGAGGAGCTCAGCCGCGAAGGGGAGTACGGGCGAAACCGGCTCAACCAGTACACCCGCATGCTGACGGTGCCGCTCGCCTTCGCGCAGGGCTACGGCATCAGCGTGCTCCTGAGCGCCAACGGCGTCATTCCGGCGAACCCACTTTTCAGCATCGAGACCCTGAGCCTGCTGCTCAGCTTCACCGCCGGCACGATCCTGCTCATGTGGCTGGGCGAGCTGATCAGCGAGAAGGGGCTGGGCAACGGCATCAGCTTCATCATCTTCGCCGGCATCGTCGGCAGTATCCCACAGCAGATCGGCCCGATCGTGAGCGGGCCGGACGCGCTGGCTCGCCTGATCCCGTTCATCATCGTGGCCATCCTGATCGTCGCGGCCGTCGTCTTCATCAACGAGGGCCAGCGGCGCATCCCGGTGCAATACGCCAGCCGGCAGCGCGGACGTCGGATGACCCAGGCCCAGACGCAGTACCTTCCGCTCAAAGTGACGATGGCAGGTGTCATCCCGATCATCTTTGCCGTCAGCATCCTGCTCTTCCCGGCACAGATCGCGACCTACTTCACGACGAGCGAGATCGGATGGGTGCGGGACGTCGCGGTGTTCATCAGCGAGAACCTCAACGGCCAGGACAACATCCCGCTCTACGGCGCCCTGTACTTCGCGCTGGTCGTGTTCTTCACCTACTTCTACACGGCCTTCCAGTTCCGCCCCGACCAGACGGCCGACTACCTGCGCAAGAACGGTGGGTTCATTCCCGGCATTCGGCCCGGCAAGCCGACCGAGGAGTTCCTGTCGCGGGTCACGAACCGCATCACCCTGGGCGGTGCGCTCTTCCTGGGCTTCATCGCCGTGCTGCCGTACATCGTGTCGGCCTTCATTCCGGGAACGAGCAACCTGCAGCTGGGCGGCACCAGCATCCTGATCATGGTCAGCGTCGTGGTGGAGACGATGAAGCAGCTCGAGGCGCAGATGATGATGCGCCACTACGAGGGATTCATCAGGTGACCGACGAGCCCGTGGCCGATCGTGGGTCCGACCCTGGCGCCGAGCGTCTGATCCTGCTGCTCGTCGGAGCCGTCGGCGCCGGCAAGGGAACCCAGGCTTCGATCCTGTCGCGCGAGCTCGGTCTCGTGCATCTCGCGTCCGGGAACCTCTTCCGGGCCGCACTGGCCAAGGGCACGCCGCTGGGCGAGGCCGCGCGCGGCTACATGGAGGCGGGGGAGCTCGTGCCCGACGAGCTGACCATCGCGATGTTCATGGAGGAGCTGGCGCGCCCGCATGCCGCTGCCGGCGCCATCCTCGATGGCTTCCCGCGCACCGTCGGGCAGGCGACGGCGCTCGACGAGACCCTCGCCGCGAAGGGGGAGCGGATTCGGCGCGTGCTGTACATCGAGGTCCCGACCGAGATCCTCATCCGTCGCGTCGCGGGCCGCTGGGTCTGCCCGCGCTGCAGCACTCCGTATCACGAGGACACCGACCCGCCGAAGGTGGCCGGACAATGCGATCGCGACGGCGTCGCGCTGCGCCAGCGTGACGACGACCGGCCGGAAGTCGTCCGGGCACGCCTGGACAAGCAGGTGCCCCCGATGCTGGCGGTCATCGACCACTACGAGGTCGCCGGCATCGTCGACCGCCTGGACGGCACGAAGCCGATCGAGGGGGTGACCGAGGCGATCCGCGGCCGCATCGGCGCGCGCGCCGCGAGTTGAGGGCGGCCGTCATGCCCACGACAAGGGCGGTCACGATCAAACGCGCCTCGGAGATCGAGTCCATGCGCGCGGCCGGAAGGGTCCTCGCCGGCATCCTCGAGGTGCTCCGCGCCGAGCTGCGCCCCGGGGTGTCGACCGGCGATCTCGACGTGATCGCCGAGCGCATGATCCGCGAGGCGGGTGCCGTTCCATCGTTCAAGGGCTATGGCTCGAACCCGCCGTTCCCCGGATCGATCTGCGCCAGCATCAACGACGAGGTCGTCCACGGCATCCCGTCGCACAAGCGCCGCCTGGCCGACGGCGACGTGGTGAGCATCGACATCGGCTGCATCGTCGACGGCTGGCACGCCGACTGCGCCAGGACCTGGGCCGTCGGCCCGGTCCCCGCCACGGTGACCGAGCTGATCGACGCGACGCGGCGCGGGATGGAGGCGGGCATCGCGGCCGCCGTGCCCGGGAACCGGCTGGGGGACGTGGGCCACGCCATCGAGACGATCGCGCACGCGGGCGGATACGGGATCGTTCGCCTGTTCGTCGGCCATGGCATCGGCCAGTCCATGCACGAGGCGCCGCAGGTGCCGAACTACGGGCGCCAGGGCACCGGCATGCGCATCGAGGCCGGCATGTGCTTCGCCATCGAGCCGATGTTCAACCTGGGCGGCGACGACGTCTTCGTGGCAGGCGACAACTGGACCGTGCGGACGGTTGATGGCGGCCTCTCGGCGCATTTTGAGAACACGATCGCGGTGACCGACGAGGGTCCCCGGCTGCTCACTGCCGAGCCGGGCTGACGGTTGCGCGAGGCCGGCTGCGGGATGTATACTCCTCGTTCGCGGGTCGCCCTGTGCGGCGGCCTTTCCGCGTGTTCATTCCACTGAATTGCCAAGAAGCTTGAACCGAGGGTGCGTGTCGTTTGGCGAAGAAGGATGCGATCGAGGTCGAGGGTGAGGTCGTTCTCCCCCTGCCGAACGCGATGTTCAAAGTGCGACTGGAGAACGGGCACGAGGTGCTCGCGCACATCTCCGGGAAACTGCGCCAGAACTTCATCCGCATCCTGCCCGGTGACACCGTCCGCGTCGAGCTCTCCCCCTATGACCTCACCCGGGGTCGCATCACGTACAGGATGAGATGAAGGTTTCTGCGTCCGTGAAGCCCCGCTGCGAGCGCTGCAAGGTCATCAAGCGCTCCGGCGTGGTGATGGTCATCTGCGTCGT
>JACCWY010000229.1 GCA_013697395.1 Chloroflexota bacterium
GTTTGCTGTCGAACAGCGCCCCCGCAGAGAATCCCATAAGCTGGGGGAAGTGTCATCACTTCCCAGAAGCGGAGGCAATCATGGCTGAGATACGGGTGGAGAAGAAGACCGGGCCAGGACCGTGGCCTGTGATCATCGGGATCGTCGTCCTGGCGGCCCTTGCCTGGCTACTGTTCGGCGCGGGGGGCGACGAGGACGATTTCGCCGACGAGAGCGGTGTGATGAGCGACACGATGGCGGGCGGGGTCGATCCCGGGCCCGTGATGGGTGCGGATGAAGTGGACGGGGCCGTCGAGGGTTACCTGGTCTTCGTCCGGGAGACCGGTGCCACTGAGGCAGCCGGCGAGACGCACGACTATGCGTCAGAGGGGCTCCAGAAGCTGGCCGATGCTATCGCCAGCGTGGCCGAAGGGGATGCGGCGGATGACACGGCCGTGAACGAACGCCTGGACAACGTCCGTGACATGGCGGACCAACTGAGCGCCGAGGCCGATGCCGCGCAGCACGCCGGGTTGGCGCGCCAGTCCTTCCTCGCAGCGACAGAAGCCATGGCGGCTCTCGATCCGGCCGGCGACGTGGCGTCATTGAGGCAGGCGGCCGAGGCGATCCAACCGGAGGTGCAGCTCCTGGATCAGACCCAGGCGGTTCAGTCGTTCTTCGAGCAGGCCGGTGAGGCGCTTGCCCAATTGTCCCCCATGGCAAACCGATAAGAGGCGGTGAGCCGTTCCCATTCACCGAAGCAAACAGGAGGGATGAAATGCATCACGAGGAAGAAAGACATTCAGACGAGACCCGCGAGCAGGGGCGGATCGCGTTCCTGGACGACCTCGACGATTTCGAGGTCCATGAAGACGACCCCGACGTGAGGGGCTGGGTGGTTCTGTCCGAGGACGGGGAGAAGATCGGCGAAGTGGAGGATCTGCTGATCGATGTCCCGGCCCGAAAAGTCCGGTACCTCGACGTCGATGTCGAGGACGAGCTCCTCGGCGGAGAGAACGGCGGCGACAGGGACGTGCGCATGCTCGTGCCGATCGGACTGGCGACCGTCGACGATGAGGAGGACCGCATCGTCGTGCGGGGGATTCGTACGACGGATCTGAGCGGTGCGCCGCTGCATCGGCGCGGGGCGCTGACGCGTGACGATGAATCGGCGATCCGTGGATTCATCGATCCGGAGTACGGTTCCGCCCCGGGAGGCACCGGGGACTTCTACGAGCACCCGCACTACGACGAGGGCTCGCTCTACAGGTCCCGGCGGTAGTCGGCCGCAGGGATCCGGAAGGGTTTCCAGCAGGGGTCGACAGCGGTGCGCCAGGCGTGCACCGCGTCGAGCCCTATGCCCCGTAGGCTTCTCTGAGCCCGCTGGAACGAAGGGCGAAGATAACCGCGCGCGCATATCTTGATACACCATGAGCCGTTTCCCCAGGATCCTCGCCAGCCTCGCGACTGCCGCCTTCGCCGCCGCCTGCGCGACCGGCCGGACCCCGCATCCGACCCTGCAGGCGACCCTGTGGGTCCAGACCGCGGCCGAGTATCGCGCGCTGACCGAAGGAATCTACAACGAGGCGACGGAATCGCTGGACGGTGCGCTCGCGGACTCGACGTGGACCGCTGCCGTCGAGCAGACCGGGGAGTACGCTGCGCTTCCGCCCGCCGTCATCGTCGACATCGACGAGACGGTGCTCGACAACTCGGCTTTTCAGGCGCGGGTGATCCGGCAGGGGGGCGAGTTCGACCCGGAGCTGTGGGACGCGTGGATCGCCGAAGCCGCTGCGCGCCCGATCCCGGGCGCGCTCGAGTTCACGCGCGAGGCCGACCGGCGGGGTGTCACGGTCTTCTACATCACCAACCGCGAGCAGCCGCAGGAATCAGCCACGCGGCGAAACCTTGAGGATCTGGGCTTTCCGCTGGCCGCCGAAGTGGACGTCGTTCTGACCCGGGGCGAGCGGGAGGAGTGGGAGAGCGACAAGACGACGCGCCGCGCGGCGGTCGCGACGGAATACCGGATTCTCCTCCTGGCCGGCGACGATCTCAATGACTTCGTCGACGCGAGGATCTCCCGTGAGCTGCGCGAGG
>JACCWY010000266.1 GCA_013697395.1 Chloroflexota bacterium
TGGTGGGCGACACTGGACTCGAACCAGTGACCTCTTGCATGTCAAGCATTTTCGCCTGAGCGCTGTGCTACGAGCGTGGGAAGCCGAGCGAAAACGCCTCAGTTATACGGTCACGCTAAGTCCATCAGGAGCGGGCCGGACCGCCGGCCGTCCTGCGCAAACCGTGCCCTGGCCTTCGAGGAACGGAGGGCGCTGGCTCACTTGAGTTGAAGGGCTTCTTTGGTCGGGGCGAGAGGAGTCGCACCGCCAACGGGCAACTGAAGGCCTGCGCCCGCCTCGCCCGCTGTCCAGGCCCCATAAGCCTGGCGCACCGCATGCTCCTCTAAGCGGTTCCGCGCCGCCACGGCCGGGCGTTCAATCCCCCGCCTGGATTGACGGCAGTCGCCGGCTAGTCGGGATGTCGCTCGCCCCGGAGGCGTGCCAGGCGTCGGCATCAGCCGGACGGTGCGGATGCACCTGATCGTGCTCGGCGCACGGACGCGATTCCTCGGGGCTGCCGGCGTGCGGGGCGGCGGGGGCCGTCATCGTCTTGCCGAGATGCTCTTCGGACTGGGCGAGGTTGGCCCTGACCTGATCCTTGAGGTGCTGGTCTGAACCGGCCGCCTTCTCGATGTGCGCCTCGTCGCGGGCCACCGCTGGGCCACCGATAACCAGGCCGCGGAGGTTGCCGCCGATCGCGATCCTGGACCAGGCGACGATGAGGCGCCCAACGACCGGGAGCGAACCGGGCCTCAGGGCAGGACCATGACGATCTGATTCATCGTGGGATGGATCGTGCATGTGACGGCAAACGTGCCGGCCCTCGCGAAGGTGATCGTGATAGTGGAAGCACGCGGGAGCTTCTCGTCAAAGGCGGCATTGGCATCGGGCTTGCCGTCGCCGCCGTTGGTGACGGTGTGGGCGGCCTTATCCTGGTTGCGGTACTCGACCTTGTCACCCACGTGGACGGTGAGTTCTGCCGGGACGAACTGAAAGCCGGCGGTCACGACCGATGGACCGCCGGCGTCCGAACTGCTGCTCGGAGACCTGCCACCGGGCACACCAGTCCCTGGCTGGACGGCGCTGCAGGCCGCCATGTTGACCGCGAGCAGTCCAATGGCCAGCCATCGCCCGGCGGTCACGGGGGGGGTATCGGCTCGGGGCGACGCCTCTCCGGCGGCTCGAGGTCCTCGGCGCGGAGGCCCGAGCAGCCGGCAGTCGTCGCCGAGCGGAAGATGAATTTGTCGACGGCACGCGAGCTGGGGAGCGAGTGACCGTGTTCGTCGTTCCGGATGCCGTGGTGGCGGACGAGGGCGGTGAGGACATAGCGGAGTCCCTAATCTCGGCGCAGCGGACCGAGCGCTTGGACTGCGACCGCACGGGCGTGGGGCGATCGCGCTACGGCCGGCGCATGGACTGTCCGAACTCGATGATGTAGCCGTCGGGGTCGCTCAGGTAGCAGCGGATCTCCGCCCCGCGGTCGATGGGCGGCGTCATGAACTCGCCACCCCGCCGCCGAATCTCGTCGTAGACCGAGGCGATATCCGCCACCCGCACGTTGAGCGCCATGCTGACGCGACTTGGATCCGCCGGGGTGGTCATGGTGACGCCGGGCTTGTCCTCGGTCGGGCTGCCGCCAACGTTGAAGATGAGCCAGGTGTTGTGGAACTGCATGATCACGGGATCGCGCTCCAGCACAACCTGGGCGCCGAGCACGTCACGGTAGAAGTCGCGCGTGCGGTCCTGGTCCGCCACGATGAAGAGCATGGTCGCGACCATCCCTTCGGATGGCGCCGGGAACGTTGGCTCGCTCACGACCACGGGGTCTTGGGACGCGGAGCCAGCTCGCCATCCACCCAGATCTCGTCCACTCGCTCGTTGAAGAAGCAGACCAGGTTCTCGATCTTGGGGATCTCGGCGATGGGTCGGGCGTAGCTCCAGGCGACGTCGTGGACCAGCTCCTCGCCGTCGCGGGCGAGCGACCAGTAGCTGGCCGTGCCCTTGTACGGACATGAGGTCTGGGTATCGGTCGGCTGCAGGAGGTCCATCCGGACGTCCATCTTGGGGATGTAGTAGCGGGTCGGCAGCCCTGTCTCGAACAGCAGCCGTGGCCGCCGCGTTTCGGCCACCACCTCGCCGCCAGCGACCACCTTGATGTGCCGCGAGCTGTTCATCACATCCACGCGGTGATACGGGTCGCGCGGGTGGACGAAAACCTCGTCGTCCTCCTCGAACCAGGCGTCCATGCGATCCCAGCGGAAGGCCACGAGATCGGCGAGCGCCTCGGCGCCGGCAGCCGGTTCGGCGTGGATCCAGGCAGCCTCCTCGGCCGATCGTCCGCCGACTCGGACGGTGTAGTAGCGCGCCATACCAGTGATGGGGCTGTCCAAGGTGCGTTCCGTCTTCTCCAGAAGATCCATGCGAACGTCCGCTTGCGGGAAGTAGTAGACCGGCAGATGCCTGGCCTGGAAGACGAGCCTGACGTTCTTCGAGTCGGCGACGACGACGTTGTGGAACACGGTGCGGACCCATCGCGGGCTCGTCTCCACCCGCAGGTCGGTACCGATCGGGCGATCAATGAGGTCGAACTCCTGCTGCTCGAGCGCGCGCGTGTTCATGGTGTTCATCATCCCACAGCGACCGCACCGGCGGCAGTTCGGCTGGGCGAGCCAGTAGAGGTCCGGATTCGTCTTGGCGTTGGCCTTTGACCAGCTCGCCCGCGGCGAGCACGACGTCGGTTCGGCACGTATCTGTGGCCGTCGTTACCGGGCAGAAAGAGGGCCGGCACCCGTCATGGGCCCCGGCCCTCGGCGGCTCGGTCCAAGGGAGCCGGCGCTACGGCTGGATGGGGCAGAGGAAGTCCAGATCGGCCCTCCGAGTCAGCGTGATGTCACCCGCGTCAGCGGCGTCCTGGATTGCCATCGCCGATGTCAGCGTCAGCGTCGCGGGGTCGACGTTGAAGGACACCACATAGACCTGCCAATGACCACCGTGGTAGCCGGCGCTGCCCGGCCCAACGGCCGCGACCCCGCCGGTGCCGGGGACCATGTAGAACTTGTCAGTGCCCTCCTTTGGCGTCGCCGCCGGCGGCAGAAGCGTTCGGACCTGCACCCCGTCGAGCCAGATCGTTCCACGTTCGGGCTGGCCCGCAAGAGCGGTACCGGCCACCGACGTGAGCAAGGCCATGACCATCAGGCCGCTCACGAGCAATCGTCGCATCCGTCGCATTGTGATCCTCCATGCTGTAGCCGGTTAACGGCCATTTCGTGCGCCAAGCGTACGAGCGAGGTTGAGCATCCACGATCTAGATGACAGCGTGATGACGACCCATCATTGGGGGCTGAGCAGGCTTCGTCGGCGTCGCCGCGGGGACCAGGTCCCTGGCGTCAACCTCGCGTGCGGCGTCGCTGCCGAAGTTAAGCGGTCAGTTTGAGCAAGAAGCGGTCCGTGGTGGGCGGCGCTGGACTCGAACCAGCGGCCTCTTGCATGTCAAGCACTTCCGCCTGAGCGCTGTGCTACGAGCGCAGAGGGTCGAGCATAAACGCATCAGTTATGCGGTCACGGTTTCCGCAAGCCCGGCCGCGCGTTTGGCGGTAACCCGTGACGCGTCGCCTAAGCCTCCGCGCTGGCGCCCTACTCCCATTCGTTAGGAGTTACCTGACCACTCGGAACCTTAGGTGGGTGACGCCAGGCGCTTCGACCACGCGCACCTGCTCGAGCGTGACTGCCGACAGTGCAGCGTCATCGAAGACTCAAAGCCCCTCGCCGAGGAACACGGGGACCAGGTGAATCTCGATCTGGTCAAGCAGCCCGGCGGCTACGTACTGCTTCGCTGCGCTGGCACTACCGCCCACCAGTACATCCTTCCCGGCCGCCGCTTGCTGGGCCATCTCAAGCGCTGCCCTGATTCCCTCGGTCACGAAAGTGAATGGCGGGTCGCCGTGGAGCACGAGGGGCTCTCGCGGGTGATGGGTGAGGACAAAGACCGGCACGTGAAAGGGGTTGCCGCCCCACGGGCCGTCCCACGGTGGGTTACCCCACGGACCATGTCCACCGCCGAACATGTTCCGCCCGATGATCATCGCGCCCGAAGTGTCTTCTTCGAAGACGGCCGTGCTGGCGTTGGTAACGCCTCCCTCAAGACCGGCGAAAGGGAACGCTTTGCGGAAAGCGGCAAGCTCCCGCCTCCATTCGCCCAGTTGCTCGCCTCCGTCCCCATGG
>JACCWY010000267.1 GCA_013697395.1 Chloroflexota bacterium
GGCGAGCGCCGCGCCCGCGAGTAAACCGCCGATCGGCGGACCCACGAAACGGTTCATCGCGATCTCGGCGGCGAACAATCGACTGTTCGCTGATGACAGCTGGTCGCGCCCGACGACCATCGGCATCACCGACTGGGCGGCCGTGTCGAAGATGGTTTCGCCGATGCCGAGCGCCAGCGCGACCACATACAGGACCCAAAGCTGTTCGGCCTGGAGGGCAACCACCGCAGCGAGCATGCCGATGAGCACGACACGGCCGACGTCGACGGCGATCATCGTTCGTCGACGGTCGAGGCGGTCGGCGAGCGCGCCGGCGTAGAGGGCGAAGGTCAACCACGGCAGCCGAGCCGCGATCGTGACGCCCGCGACCTGCGCAGGAGATCGCGTGATGCCGACCGCGGTCAGCGGGAGCGCCACCTGGAACACCCCATCGGCGAGGTTCGACGCCGCTGTCGCCGTCCAGAGCCGACGGTAGCTGCGACCGAGCGTCACCCGTCACACACTTGACGGTGCGAGGCGCTCGAAGTCGTCGATGGCGCGCCGCAGCAGGTCGAGCGAACTCATCCAGAAGGCTTCGTCAGCGAGGTCGATCCCCATCGGCTTGGCCAGGTCGGCGGCCGTCGCCATGCCCGCTCCGAACAGCAGATCGTCGAACGCGGGCCGGAAGCGGTCGGGATCGTCGACGTACGACGCGTACAGCCCGATCGCTAACAGGTGGGCGAACGTGTACGGCCAGTTGTAGTAGGTGTCGTAGTAGTAGTGGGGCTTGGCGATCCACATGTACGGATGGAAGGTCGATGGCTCGAGACCGTCGCCGTACGACGCGGCCTGCGCCTCGCGCATGAGTGCACACAGCTCGTTCACCGACAGAGTCCGCGTCTTGCGTTGCGCCAGCACTGCCTGCTCGAACAGGAATCGAGAGCGGATGTCGACGATCACCTGTATGGCAGCGAAGAGGTACGCGTCGAGCATCGTGAGCCGCGCGCCGGGATCGTCACGGCATCGGCGCGGGCCAACGCTTCCTTACGGAGCAGGGTCTCGCAGAAGATGCTTGCCGTTTCGTCCAGCGTCATCGGGGGCTCGCGTTGTAACGCCGTGCGCGGGGCGAGCTGCACGGTGTGATAGGCGTGTCCGAGCTCGTGCGCCAGCGTGCATGCGCCGTCCGGGGACGGTGTGAAGTTCATCAGGATTCGGCTCTCGTCGCCTCGCATCGGCATCGTGAACCCGCCGGCCCGCTTGCCTTCGCGCGCCTCCGTATCGATCCATCGCCCCTCGAACGCTCGCCTGGCCACCGCGGCCAGCGCCGGGGAGTACGACGCGAACGTGTCGAGAACCAGCGTGCACGCGGCCGGCCAGGGCACGATCGCCAGCGAGCCGTCGCCCACAGGTGCCGCCAGATCCCACCACGGCAACCCGCCGTCGATTCCACCACTGCCGAGCAGCCGTGCCTTGGCCCTCAGGTACCGGCGGAAGCCCGGCAGCGCGTCCACGACTGCCGCGTTCATCGCCTCGAATGTCCGGCGATCGACGCCGTTCGCGTCGAGGGACGCATCCAGAGGTTCAGCCCAGCCTCGGCGGCGGTGAAAGATGATGGCCTCGTTCTTCACGCCGTTCATGGCCGCCGCGCCGGCGACGGCCACTCACTCCCAGGCGGAGAGCTCCGCCTGGAACGCTGCCCGCCGCACGACGGGCGATCCGTCAGCGGCCAGGTTCTGGACCGAACTCATCGGTAGCGGGCGAGACGTCCCGGCGTCGTCGACCGTGGCGGTCAGCCGCGACGTCACCTGTTCCCACAGTTGTGCCCAGGCCCCGGTGGCGCCGAGCTCCGCGGCCAGCACCTCCTGGTCCTCGGTCATCTGGTGCCGGGCAGCGACCTCCGCCCGCCGCAGCCGGAAGGCATGCGCCGCGGCGACCGCGCTCCGCTGGATCAGTCGATCGGCGCCCAACGAACACACCCACCCGTCGAACCGCGCCACTAGCGGAGCCAGAGTCCCCACCTCGGCGTCAATGCGAGCCCTCGTGACCGCCGCTTCCTCGTCGCTGGCGTCAGCGGCGGCGACGCAATGCACGTAGTCGCGAATGAGGTGCGCGGCATCGATGCACCGATTGGTGGCCCCGATGACCTCCTCGAATGCGGCAACCGTCGCCTCATCGACAGCCGCGGTCGTTCCACCGCGTACGCCGTGGCAGTCATACAGATCATGCAGCCGGCGGATGACGCCGCTGAGCTCGCCCTGCGCGGCGGCGAACTC
>JACCWY010000268.1 GCA_013697395.1 Chloroflexota bacterium
CCGAGCGGCAGGGCTCGAGCTTCAACAGGTCTTGGGCCCCTGGGATTCGATCATCAACGCGTATCCGGCGGCACGGACGTCGGCCGAGTTGGCTCAGCTCCCGCGCGCCGCCTTGAAGCGACGCCTCGGCGTGCTCGGTGGATTGGCCGGCCGCATCCCCGGCGTTCCGCGGCTTGTCCGCACGCTCCGGCGTGGGGAGCCCGGCCGTCTCTACTCCTTCGTCGCGCGAAAGCCGGGACCCAGCAGCGTCGCGCAACAGAGGGGCGACTCCTGACGACAAGCACGGCGGTCCTGGGCGCCGGCGCCCTGGGCCTGACAGCGGCGATTCTCCTCGGCCGGTCCGGCGACCGCGTCACCGTCATCGAACGCGCGTCGCTGCCCGGTGGCCTGGCGGCAGGCTTCCAGCCGGCGGACGGGCTCTGGCTCGAGAAGTTCTACCACCACCTCTTCCGGTCCGATACCCGAGCCATCGCGATGATCGAGCAGCTCGGGCTGGGCGACCGGCTCGAATGGCGCGAGCCCGTCACCGCGACCCTGCACGACGGTCGGCCCTACCAGCTCGACTCGCCGGCCTCGCTGCTGCGCTTCTCGCCGCTCCCGCTGGTCGATCGGCTGCGCATGGGTGCCGCCCTCGCCGCCCTCAAGGCGATGCCCAACCCGCGGCTGCTCGTGGGCGAAACGGCCGCGGCGTGGACCCGTCGCTGGATGGGCGAGCGCGCCTACGAGGTCGTGTGGGAGCCGCTCCTGCGCGGGAAGTTCGGCGACGCTGCGCCTGAGATCGCGATGCCGTGGTTCTGGGCCCGCGTCCATGACAGGACGCAGTCGCTCGGCTACGTGCGCGGTGGCTTTCAGCAGCTCTACGACCGGATGGCGGACGAGGTCCGCGCGGCCGGCGGCGAAACGCGGTTCGGCACGTCGGTCACCTCGGTGCGAACGGACGGCGCCGGACTGCTGGTCGAGACCGACCAGGGAAGCGAACGCTTCGACCGGGTCATCTCCACGTTCGCCCCGCGGCTGACTGCTCGGCTCGTGCCGGAGCTGCCGGACGAGTGGCGCGCGCGCCACGAGTGGGGTCGCGCCTACGGGGCGCACTGCGTTGTGCTCGCCCTCGACCGCCCGCTCACATCGACTTACTGGCTGAACGTGAACGACCCTGGGTTCCCATTCATGGCCCTCGTCGAGCACACGAACTACATGCCGGCTGCCGACTATGGCGGCCGGCACTTGGTCTACCTCGGCAACTATCGGCCGATGGACGACACGCTCATGACCGCGCCACTGGACGCGATCCTGGACGAGTTCCTGCCGCATCTCGAGCGTCTGAACATCGCCTTCGATCGATCCTGGCTCACGGATGCGTGGGTCTTTGCCGCGCCGTTCTCGCAGCCGATTGTGTCCGTGGACTACCGCGACCACATCCCGCCGTTCCACACGCCGGTCGCCGGGCTGTGGGTGGCGAGCATGTTCCAGGTCTACCCGCACGATCGCGGGCAGAACTATTCGATCGCGCTGGCGGACCGCCTGGTTGACAGGGTTACGGGTCGAACGCTGGCGCGCTAGGGCGCCCCGAAGTCACCGAAGCCGGGCGGCTCGATCTGAACGTCCGGCATGGCCGGCCCGCGCCCGTCGAAGATCCCGATCGGACCGAGCGGATAGTCGACGATCGGCAGCCGAACGCCGGCCAGCTTGAGCCCGCCGCCCACTAGGACGACGAGGAGCACGACCAGGAATATCGCCTTCATCGCGCATCAGCATGCGCGATGGAGTCAAGCGACGTTGGCTACTCGGCCCGGTCGCTCGGCGTGGCGGTCGCCGTCGGCGTGGCGGTCGCCTTCGTCGTCGGCTCGGCCGGCGTGTCGACGTGTTCCACGGTCGTGGTCCCGGCGTCTCGTGTCTTCGCGCGCTGGAGGTAGAACCAGGCGGCGATGAGGGCCGCCAGCATCAGCAGGAAGAGTGGCAGATACTGCATCGGTTCGTTGTACCTCGAAATGGGGCCATTGGGCGGCCTCCGTCGCGCGCAGTATCCACGCTGTGGGAATGGCGCCCATGGCTCTGACGGGCCATCCGTACCCCGGACCGATGGCCCGCTTCGTGCAATGCTGGCACGCGTGTTCACGGCTCGGTTCATCCTCTTCGGGCTCGTCCTGGCACAGCTTGCCGACGCCACGACCTTCATGGTCGGCGTGTCGCGCTTCGGGATCGGGCTCGAAAGCAACGGCATCGCCGCGGGCCTCTACCACCTCGGTGGCATCGACGCCGTTCTGCTCGTGAAGGGGGCCGTGATCGTGGCCACCACGACCATCCTGGCCTACACCGCGCCTCGCTTCCCGCGCCTGCTGGTCTGGGGCGGCGCCACCGCCACCAGCCTGGGCCTCCTCGGCTTCGCCGCGAACACGACGTCGATCCTCCTCGTTTCCTGACGCCAACCGCTTTGACGAGCAAAGCGGTCCCACCTAGCATCGAGCGGGTGAATCCCCACCGTCCGCGTCGGGCCGGCGTCCCCGACCACGAGGGCGCCATCGCCGGGGCGGCCTACACGCGTCATCGGCGCATCCATCGGTCTCAGAGCCGGCTCCGGCCGAGGATCCTGCAGCTGCTTGCGACCGGCGGCAACGGCGGGGCCCAGGAGAGCTACACCGGGCTCCTCCTGCGACTTGACCGATCGAGGTACGAGGTCCGCGCACTCTCCCTGTCGGCCGGTTCCGCCGTCCAGCGCCTGCGGGCGCTCGGCGTCGCCGTCGACGTTCTCGAGCAGGCCGATGACGAACTCGCCGTCCGCGAGCTCGCCGCGTGGCTGCGCCGGGAGGAGATCGACCTCGTCCACGCCCACATGTACCGCGCCGAGGTGCTCGGGACGCGGGCGGCGGTCGCGGCCGGCACGCCGGTCATCATGGCCACCGTCCACTCCTCTCGAGTCCGCTCCTCGGAGGACACTGCGCTGCTCGCTTCCCTGACGCCGGCGATCGACCGGCTCATCGTCCCGTCCGAGAGCATCGCGCGCAAGGTCCGGTCAGAAGGCCGCAGCGCTGCGCGCTTCGCAGTCATCCCGAACGGCGTCGACCTGTCGCGCTTCGCCACGCCACCGCCGGCGTGCGGCCTGCGCCGCGAGTTCGGGATTCCGCCGGACGCTCCGCTAATCGGGGCTGTCGCGCGGCTCGAGCCCGAGAAGGGCCACCGCCACCTGATCGAGGCCGTGCCCGCAATCCTCGACGCGGCGCCCGGGGCGTGGCTGGTCATCGTGGGGGAGGGCTCCCAGGCCGATGCCCTGAAGGCGCAGGCAGCCGCGCTCGGTCCCCTCGTTGCCCGACGGATCATCTTCACCGGACGTCGGGAGGACGTCTCGGCGCTCACGGCCGATTTGACCGTGGCCGTCTCGCCGTCCCTGCGCGAGGCGCAGGGCATCTCGATCCTGGAGGCCATGGCGCGCCGACGCCCGGTCGTCGCCTCCGCCGTGGGGGGCATCCCCGAGGTCATCACCCAAGGCATCGATGGGCTCCTGGTCCCGCCGGCGGATCCCGCGGCCCTGGCCACGGCGATCGGCTCGCTCGTCGCTGATCCCGCGCTGCGCGCTTGGATTGGTGAGGCTGGCTACCGCACGGTCGCCGAGCGATTCAGCATCGACGCGCAGGTGAAGCGGACGGAGGCCCTCTACGACGAGGAGCTCGCCCGCGCCGGCGTTCTCGAACGTGTCCGGACACCGCAGCGCGTGCGGGTGGTCGCGCGACCCACCGAGCGGGGCGCGCTGGAGGTCCCGCCGGTCTGATGCGTAAGAGCCCCTCCCGATGGGATCGAGGAGGGGCCTGGACGTCTCGTGATGCGGAACGGCTTACGCGACGCTCACCCGGTCCCTGTCTCCGAGGCGAAGGATCGCCATGAGGAGCAGGTAGATCAGCAGCCAGCCGATGAGCGCGACCACGGCCGCAACGTCGAAGACGCTGCCGCCGCCCGGGGTCACGGCGTCGAAGGCGAAGATGCCACGGAACGGCACCACGAACGGCTCCGTGATGTTGTAGACGAAGTCGACGATCGAGTTGGACTCGTTTGCCACCAGCAGCAGGAGCAGGATGCGCAGTCCGATCATCACGACGAGGATCCCGAACACGAGGGACAGGATCCGACGGGCGTAGTACAGCGGGCCTGGACCGGCCGGCTCCGCGTAGACGGGTGCCGCCGGCTGCGAGTTGACGTTCACCTGGCCCTGGCCGGGTGGGGGTGCGGCGTACACCGGTTCCGCGGGTCGTTCCCTCTCGACGTACGTTTGGCGCTCCACGACGCGCGTGTCGTCTCGAGCGGTGTCATCGGGATAGGCGGGATCGGGGTCGGGGTCGGGGTCGGGGCGACGGTCATAGGTCATGGTCGCGAGTACCTCCGGGATGCGACCGATGCACGCCCTGTGCCAGCCTCGGCCGGCGCCTATGCTTCCTCGGGATAGCCGTGCTCCCCGATGAGCGGAACGAACACGACCGGCTCCAGCGCCTCGTGCGTCCACTCGTCCCCGTCACGAACGACCAGGGTCAGGATCTGGTGCTGCCGATCGCCCACCGGCATGACCAGCCTGCCACCTGACGGTTCCAGCTGCTCCATCAACGGCGTCGGCACCGAAGGCCCTCCGGCGGTGACCAGGATGGACCGATACGGCGCGCGCGTGGCGAGGCCGCTGGTTCCGTCGCCCACCACGACCGTTACGCGGTCCGCGTAGCCAGCCTGCGCCAGGCGCCCGCGCGCCTCATCCGCGAGCGTCGCGTGCCGCTCGATGGTCACGAGCCGCGCGCCCAGCGCAGCCAGGATGGCGGCCTGGTAGCCGGATCCTGTGCCGATCTCCAGGACGGCGGCACCCTCCCAGCCACCTTCCGGGCGCGCTGCGGCGGTCATCATCGCCACCACGAATGGCTGCGAGATCGTCTGTCCCGAACCCACGGGCAGGGCGTGGTCGCCGTACGGCTCGTCGCCGTCGACGAAGAGGTGGCGCTCGACTGCGCCGAACGCCGTCAGCAGCTCGGGATCGCGGATACCGCGTGCCTCGAGCTGCTCGGCCACCATCCTCGCCCGGTCGCGAGCGTGGTCGGCATCGCCTCCGGGGTCGCGCGGCTGCCGCAGGAAGCGCGGCCACCGCATCGGCGTATCAGCCGGTGCTGCTAGTGCCGGCGCTGGTGGCGGCGCGCGTGCGAGTTCGGCCGCCGTTCGAGGCCCGTGCGGCGCGCGGCGCCTCGGCCTCTTCGTCGATCCGCCCGGCATCGGTCGAGGGAGCGCCGGTGTCGGCCGTGCCCAGGCTGGCGGCGTCGAGCACGTCGTTGAGGATGCGGTCCGCCTTTTCCCGCAACATTCGTCGGGTCTGCTCTCCGCTCCGTGGAGCAAGCAGCACGCCGACGGCGAGCCCTACGAAGAAGAACCGAATCGCGATGCGTACGCGGCTGAACATTGGCGAAATCGTCCTTCGTGCGTGTGCGTGGTGGGTGGGAAGGGCAAGAAGGATACCACCGGCGGCGCACCAGGCCACCGGGAGCCTACCAGTGCCGATCCATCCCCCGTGGTGCGCGATCTATCGAGCGGAATTCACATGACGCTTGCCCCGCGCAGGTTTCTCACGATAGATCGAGCGTCGGCCCACACGAGTCACGCGCTCCGGCGCTGCTCCCGATCGATGGCGCTCCGTCTATCGCGCGAATCGCACGGGGCCGGCGTCTCTCGTGAAGTGCGCTCGCTCTATCGAGACCGTGGCGGGCGTCGGATCCAGATCAGCCCGTCGCGACGAAGCGGGCGCCCGGTTCGCAGCACGTTCAGAACCTCGCGGGAGCCGGCCGGCAAGGTGGACCGGATGAATGCCAGATGGGGCTCGAGCGCGGACCGATTACGACGCGAGTCTTCGATGGCCAGGATGAGTCGAACCGGTCGCTGGTGGGCGGCCGCCAAGGCCTCGCGCTTTCGATCGGCTCGGCGGAACTGCGCCTGGAAGTCGGTCGCCATGCGCTCGATCTCCGTGGCCCAGATCTCCTGCACTCCGAAGAAGGCGATGTCGATCGACTCGCCGTGCGTTCCAACCAATAGCTCGATCGTCGGTTGCCAACCCGAGTCTGCCTGGCTGCACAGGTACTCAGCCAACACGAGTTGACCGGTGTCCCGCAGCGACGGCGCTCGGCCTTCATAGCCGCGGAGGACGACGTCGATGCCGACCGCTTCGGCAACCGCGCACATGGTGGTGATCGTCACGTTCGGGTCGCCGAGCTCCACCCGTGCCGCAGTCGACCACGAGACGCCAGCCCGATCCGCAACCTGACGGCCCGTCATCCCGAGCGTCACGCGCGCGAGCTTCACGTCGGCGCCGACCTTGCTGCTCTGCTCGCGGGCTCGACGCCGGGCGGAACTCGACCTGTGCATGCCGCAGCATCGCGGATCGGCGCGTACCGTCGGCTTACCGTCGGCTTACCGTCGGGTACCGCTCGATCTAGCG
>JACCWY010000285.1 GCA_013697395.1 Chloroflexota bacterium
TCCATCGGTACCTCGGATGAGAACGTCAACCTGACGGCAGACGCGCGCTCCTCGATCGACGTCGCTCGATCGCGCAGGCGCCGCCAGTCGGCAAAGGCGCTCGGGCCGTGGTCGTCGTTGTCCATGCGGACGTGACCGATACAATCAGAATCACCAGTGCAAGACCCGCCACAAAGCGGGAGCGAAATGACTACTCCGAACTCTGACCCCGATCTTCTCGACGAGTACGACTTTTCTACTGCCGTGCGCGGCAAGTACGCCGAGCGCTATCGGCAGGGCACCAACCTCGTCCAGCTGGATGCCGACGTCGCCGACGTCTTTCCGACGGCGCGCGATGTGAATGCGGCCCTACGGTCGCTCATTCGTCTACAAGAAGATTTACGCGACCCGACGCCGTGACCGCCACGATGTCGGCGGCCTCGAGCGTGGCGGCCACGGATGGGTCTCCATGGTGACCGGCGCCGCAAGATCGGTCGCCCCGGCCTTCGCGATGAACAGCGGCTGAATGGTGCCGCCACGCCGCTCGAGGTGGGTGATGGGGGAGTCTCGGCCAGCGCATCGGCGCTGAGGCCGGGGGCGGTGCGTGGATCATCGGCCCGCAGCTCCATCGGTCCTTAGAAGGCGACCTGGCAGCGCACCGACGGAGGTGCACATTGTCGAGAGCGAGCGTCTCGTTACCTACTCGCCGGAGCCAGCGCCATGGGTCAAGGCAGCCGCGATGGTACTGGGGCGTCGCCCGAGCCCACTCTTGAGCAGCGCTCGGTCGAGCGTGGCCAGCTCTGCGCCGCGAGATTGTGCAGTGGCCGCATAGGCGGCATCGTAGATCGTCAACTCATGGCGTTCGGCCAGGATGGCCGCCTCGCGCAGCTCGGCCGGCGTCGGCGCGATGTGCGGACAGATCTCGGCCAGCGCTTCAAGCACGATCGCCACCCGGTGCGCGTCGACCTTCGCCCGCCCTCGCAGCAATGCATTGCCAACCTCGTAGGGCGTGAGATTGAGCACATGAAGCCCGATCCGTTGGCTACGGTAGTGATCCAGGAGAGCCCGTGCAGGCTCGACTTCCTCCTCGCCTTCGGCATGGAACCACTTGAGCGCGACGCTCGCGTCGCTAACGACGTCGATCGTCGGCATCGTGGGCGAGGCGCTGGGTGCGGATCAGCTCGGCCGACTCGAAGGCACCTGCGTCCGCCAGGGCATCGCGCCCGCGCTCGAGAGCAGCGTCCAGCCTCTCGGCGGTGGGGCAGCCCAATTGGCGGCGAGCTGCCTCTTGGAGAAATCGACTGCGGCTGCTCCCGTGCGCCTGGGCTTCGCGATCGATGCGCTCCAGCAGCTCTTCGGGAAGGGAGATCAGGACCTTGGCCATGTGACGAGAGTATATCGGTGTTATATCCGCTGTCAAGGGGATGCGCTTCGCTCACCGAGTATCCGCAGTCGGCCGAAGCGACCTCGTGCATCGTTCCTCCTAGGATGATTGCGCGGCCAGCATTTCCTCGACGTGTTTCGCGAGGCGCTCGGCCGCTGGCCGATTGATCCTGATGCCCTTCGCGCCTTCCTGGCGGGACACGGCCGCGCGGATGAGCGAGGCATGGGGGTAGCGCTGCGCGGCCCAATTACCGGCATCCTGCTTCGATGCGAATTGGCCGTCCTCGGAGTAGAGCCATGCCCGGCAGGCAGTGAGCACGAGGGAGTGGAGCGGCGCTTGTCGCACCGCCCAGCGGACCTCCGCGCGAATCGCCTCCAGGATTGCGCCGTCCGGGATCTCCGTGATCAGGTCGCGCGCGGGCGGACCCGCGAGTGCCACGGATGACAGCCGGCAGATGGCGAGATGGCGCACGAGGTCGGGATCGCCGTCTCGGGAGCGCCCATCGACGACGGTGCCGATCCCGTGCCGGCGGCCGATCGCATGGTGGAGCTGGTACCGGGGAGCGGGGAGCTCGACATCCGTGGCCTCGTGCACCGTCATGATCGAGAGCTCCAGGCCGCTGCGCGGATAGCGAAGCGCCGCCAGCTTCGGCGGAATGTTTCGCAGATCGCCATCCGCCAGGGGACGGTGCGTCAGCGCAAGTACGTCAAGGTCGCTCACGTCCCAGCGAAAGCCGCCGAGCGTCGCGCTGCCGTGGAGGTACACCGCGGCGAGCCGTCCCTTCAGCTCGGCGCCGAGGATCTCGGCAACCTCGTGGGCCACCGCGGTTGCAGCATCAGTATCAGCCAACGTCATGAGCGGCAGGCCGTTACCGATTCACTTCCCAGACCGATACGTGCTTCCGGCTGTCGCTGGTGAAGGGCTCGCGCTTCCAGCCGGCCCACCGTTCGCGCAACCGCATCCCGGCGAGTCGCGCCATCAGGTCGAGCTCCGCCGGCCACACGTAGCGGAACGGCGCCGAGAACCGCTCCCACTGCCCGTCGACGAGGCTGAAATGATGGGAGAGGAGGCCCTGGTTCGCGATGTCGTACTCGTCGAACCCGAGATGATCCTCCCCGAGGTGGAACGGGCGAACCGTCTCGCCGGGCGGGAGCCGTTGAAGATCGGGCACCC
>JACCWY010000313.1 GCA_013697395.1 Chloroflexota bacterium
ATGCGGCTCCGCCCGAGTCGAGCGCCGCTCCCGATGCCGGCGGCGCCCCAGCGCCCGCGGGCGGCAGCCCGTGCGCCGCGCGCAGCAGGGTCGGCTCGTCCGCGACCGACGCCGGCATCTCCTCCACCACGCGCCCCGCGTAGACCACGAGCGCGCGGTCGCAGGCCCGCTGGATCTCGTCCAGCTCCGAGGTCAGGAGCAGCACTGCAGCGCCCGCCGCCGCGATCTCACGCACGAGCTGGTAGATCTCCTGCTTGGTGCGGATGTCGATCCCGCGGGTGGGGTCGTAGAAGAGGAAGGTCCGCACGCCGCCGGACAGCCAGCGCGCGATGGTTACCTTCTGCTGGTTGCCGCCGGACAGCCGGCGGACCTCCGAGTGCGCGCGGGTATCGATCTGGAGGCGCTCGATGGACCTGCTGACACGGCGCCGCTCGGCAGCCGCGTTGATGAGCCCCCAACGCCGGAACCGTGCGAGGGCCGGGAGCCCGATGTTCTCGCGCACCGAGCGCTGCATGAGGAGGGCGGTGGACCGATCGGCCGGCACCAGCACCACGCCGGCGCGGATGGCATCGGACGGATGCCGAAAGTGCACGGCTGCGCCGTCCACCAGCATCTCACCGGCGTCCGGCCGGATCTGGCCGGAGAGCACGCTGAAGAGCTCGTCCTGCCCCTGGCCCTCGAGCGCCACGAGCCCGAGCACCTCGCCGGCGTGGAGGTCGAACGAGACATCGCTCAGATCCAGGCCGGACTGGAGGTTGCGCGCAGACAGGCGCGGCGTCGCGTCGGCGACGACGGGCTGCCCGCTCGGCGCGGCGGCGGGCGTCAAGGCGAGCTCGCCATCGTCCGCGGCCGGCCCGAGCATGAGCCCCACGATCTGGTCCTCCGCGCCGGGCGCCACGTCCACGACGCCGACGGTCTTTCCGTCGCGCAGGACGGTGGCGCGGTCGCAGAGTCCGGCGACCTCGAGCATCCGATGGGAAATGAAGATCACCGAGCGGTCCGTGCCGCGCCGGCGCGAAATGACCTCGAGGACGCGCGACGTGAGGTCGGCCGGGAGCGCGGCTGTCATCTCGTCGAGGAGAAGGACGTCGGGCTCGACCGCCAGCGCGCGCGCGAGGTCGATGATCCGCAGCGTCGCAAGCGGGAGGTCGCGCGCGTGTGCCCGGAGGTCGAGCTTCGGGATTCCGAGGTCGGCGATCTGCGTACGGAACGCATCGATCGGGGTCTCGGTCAGCGAGAGGTTCTCGAGGACGGTAAGGTCCGGGATGATCGCCGGCTCCTGGTAGACGGAGATCATTCCGCTGCGCCGGGCCTCGGCCGGCGATGGGACGGTGCGTTGCTGGCCTCGCAGCACGATCGTGCCGCCGTCCGGCCGGACCGCGCCAGTCAGGATCTTGACCAGGGTGCTCTTGCCGGCCCCGTTCGCGCCCATCAGCGCGTGGATCTCGCCCGGCCGGATGTCGAGCGATGCGTCACGCAGCGCGGCGACGGCGCCGTAGTGCTTCACCACGCCGCGGGCCTCGAGGAGAAGCTCGCTCATCTCATCGCCCCAGGAGTTGACGGGTGGGAGGGGATGCCGGCGGAAGAGCCGGCATCCCCTGGTTGGGCTCGCCGTGGACCCTACCTTACGGGCCTTCGCAGGCGAGGATCTCCTCCTTGGTGTACGTGGTCCAGTCGGGGATGCTGATACCCAGGGGCCAGGTCGGATCGATATCCGGATCGTTGGCCGCCTCGAGCTCTGTCAGGCCCTCCTCGGTGTCATTGGCCCACAGCGCCGGCTCCATGAGCACCTCATTGCTCTCGGGCTCCTCGCCGTTGAGCAGTTGGAGCGCAAGGGTGACGCCAGCACCACCCACCGAGGCGGGATTGGTGACGGCAGCGCCGACGAGTCCGTCGACCTCGATCAGCTGCTGGACGAATCCTGCATTGTCGGCGCCGACGATCGGCACGAGCTCGGCATCCGCGGCGACGAGCGCGTCGACGATCACGTTGTCGATGCCCGACGTCCAGATGCCGTCGTAGTTCGCCCCCGTGGCGAGGAAGTCATTGATTTGCTGCGTTCCCGTTGCCTGGTCCCATCCGGTGTGCTCCTCGAACACCACGTTGATGTCAGGGTGCTCATCGAGCGCGCGCTGGAACCCGACGTCGCGGTCGTCGTCGGCCGGGTGGCCGGCGAAGCCGCGCATGTAGACGACGTCACCCGAGCCGCCCATCGCCTCGAACAGCCAGGTGGCCCCGAGATACGCGTACTCCTCCTGGTTGTTGGCGATGAGGTACGCCGACTCCTCGGTCACCTTCTGGTCGACCGATATGACCGGGATGCCGGCCTCGTTGGCCTCGGCCAGCGCCTCATTGACCGCGTCGGGGCTCACGGGGTTGACGATGATCGCGTCGACCTCGGCAGCGATCAGGTTGCGCAGGTCCTCGAGCTGTCCGGCGGCATCGGTGTCCCGGTGGTTGACGGTCAGCTCCGCGACCTGGCCCGAGTCGACCGCCTGCGCGTTGATCGAGCAGATCATCTCCTCGCGCCAACCGTTGTTGGTCAGCGTGTTCGAGACGCCAATGTGGTAGGAACCTTCGCCCCCGCCGCCGGCGCTGGCGGCCGGCGATGAGGCGCCGCCGCCGCCGCAGCCGGCGATGACGACCACCCCGGCCAGCCCCGCGACGAGCGATCGGCTCCGCTTGAATATGTTCATTCCAGATGGACTCCTCTGCTCCGTTGGGCCGGCTCCAAGCGCGGACGCCGGTCGAGTGCCAATGTGCTGAGACTCACGTCTCCGTCGTCGTACCGTCACTCACCTCCTGATCATTGGTCGATCGCACGGGCGATGCGCCGGGCATGCTCTCGATAGGCCTCGTCGAACAGCGTTCGAGATCGCTCCTCCCCGACCACCGACGCGCGGGTGATGACGGGAGGCAGCGCGCCACGCTCCGCGAGAAGCTCGGCGACCCGAACCTTCAGGGAGTTCACGATGGCGACCGCGGTCACCGTCGAGCCGGGTCCCACCGGCGTATCGATGCCGTCGATAGTGCACAGCGCGTCGGCGTGCGGTGTGCACAGGTCGATGACGAGGTCCGCCTCGTCCAGCAGCCGGCTGCCGACCTCCGCGGCGGGCTCGTCCGACATCGACTGTGCGACCGAGGTGACGGCGATCACGCGCAGCCCGCGAGCTCGCGCGCCACGGGCCATCTCGACCGGGACAGCGGTCAACCCGCTCGCCGAGAAGACGATCATCGCGTCGTACGGGGCGAACCGGAAGTTGCTGAGGATGACCTCCGCCAGGCCCGGCATCCGCTCGATGAACATCGCCTGGCGCTGGCCGTTCGCACCGACGACCTGGGTATGGAAGGTCATCGACAGCTCGACGATCGGGTTCCAGCCCGGATACGAGCCGTAGCGCGGGAACATCTCCTCGACCGGGATGCGCGAGTGGCCCGTCCCGAAGAGGTGGACCAGGCCGCCGGCGGCGATCGCACCGGCGCACCATTGGCTGGCTTGCTCGATCGGCTCCGACTGCGTGGCGACCAGGCGATCGAGCAACGCCGACGCCTCGGCGACCCAGCGCATCGGGGAGGTCGTGGTCGGCACGTCAGTACGCGCCCTCGTCGGTGCCGCCGGCCGTCGCGGGGACCGCGCCGACGCGCGCGCGACGTGCACGGAAGTCATCCAGGATGGGCTTGGTCTGAGTCGCGCCGATCCGCGTGACCCCGAGGTTCATGACTGCGATCAGGTCGTCCAGCGTTCGCACGCCGCCGGCGGCCTTGATCTGGACGCGCTCGGACACGGTGTTGCGCATGAGCGCCAGATCCTCGTGCGTGGCGCCCGACGGCGCGTAGCCGGTCGACGTCTTCACGAAGTCGGCGCCGGCCGCCTCCGTCAGGCGGGATCCGCGCACCTTCTCGTCATCGGTCAGGTAGGCGTTCTCGAGGATGACCTTCACGATGGCGCCGGCCTCGTGGGCGACACGCACCACGGCCTCGACGTCGTCGCGCACGTCCACGTCGCGACCCGAACGCAGGGCGCCGATCTGGATCACCATGTCGAGCTCGGTGGCACCG
>JACCWY010000337.1 GCA_013697395.1 Chloroflexota bacterium
CCTCAATGGCCGCTTCGCGTCTTCCGGGGGTGGCGCTCTGCAGGGCCCCTCGGAGCAGTGGACAGCGGAGCTGACCGACCTCGCGCTCACCGACGGGATCAGCGCCTTCATCCTCGGCAGCGACGACCCCGACGACCTACGCCGCTTCGCCGCCGATGTGGCTCCCGCTGTCCGCGAACTCGTCGCGGCCGAGCGACCGCGTCCTGCTCCCTCAGCAGTATGGGCCGGCCTGCGCCAACCGCCGATGCGATGCCGCGGACCGCAGGCACCGTCCCGCGCGGCCCGTTCGCGGTGGTCCCGACCCCGGACGATGCGGTACGGCGCAGCGCCGTACAGCCGTGGGAGGAATCCACACGGCCCACCGGCCCAGCGCCGGATCCCGAGCATATGTACACCGCCCACGATCAGGCCACCGGCCAGCACCTGATCGATGTCCACGACGCGCTGCGGTCAGAACTCGCCCAGATCTACGACCTCATCGAGCAGGTCGGCGCCGGAACGATCGACGTCGGATCGGCCCGGTCGGACATCAACACGATGACGATGCGGCAGAACAAATGGACGCTGGGCACGTACTGCGAGTCCTACTGCCGGATGGTGACGACGCATCACACTCTGGAAGACCGGGGCATGTTCCCGGGTCTGCGTCATGCCGATCCGCGACTGAACCCGGTCATCGATCGGCTCGAGCAAGAGCACCACGTCATCCGCGACGTGCTGGAAAACGTGGACCGGGCGCTGGTCGCGTTCGTCGCCGCTGCAGACGGCATGCCCGAGCTACGGGCCGGCGTCGACGCGCTCAGTGATGCCCTGCTCTCGCATCTGGCCTACGAGGAGCGCGAACTCATCGAGCCCCTCGCCCGCCTCGGCATTGGGTGACCCGAGTGCTTCCCGCGGTTAGAACTGGTAGGACATCGCTGCTACTCCACGGAGGGGGACGTGGGCGTCGTCTGAGGACGGCACGGCATGGGACACGGTCACGGCCGATGGTCTCCAGAACTGATGCGGCGCGGGGAGATCCGATTCGTCGATCTTGATCCGGTCCGCGGGTCTGAGGCGAGCAACAGCCGGCCAGCGGTGGTCGTGAGCAATGACATCGCTAACGCGACCGGACTACCGCGCGACTCCAAAGCCCAGGCCGAGCAGGTCCGTTCCGTCGCAGTCGAACACGTCGGACAGCGTCAGGGCGTCCTGCCCGCTCAACTGCTTCGCGGCCTCGACGAAGCGCTTCGGCGACATCTCGCCCTGCAGTGATCCGCGTTGGTACTTCATCTCGCCCTGCGCGTGCCGTAACCCGGCCTGATCCCGTCATCGCGGTGTCGGCATCCAGCTCAGCCGGAAGCGGTCGCGCCGGCCGCCAGCAGGCGAGCTGCGATCCTCTCCCAGCTCCACAGGCGGACAGCCGCCCGCCGCGCCGCACGTCCCAGCTCCGCGCGTTCGTCCGGTGACAGCGCAAGCAACGTACGCAGCTTGGCCGCCAGGTCACCGGCGTCGCCAGGCGCGAAGGCGGTGAGATCGCGCCGCAGGGCCGGGTATTCCTCCGCCAGTCCAGCGGCTACTTCGGCCAGCCCGGAGTGGCGCGCCACCAGCGGCGGCGAGCCACAGGCCGCAGCTTCGGCCGCCACCATGCCGAAGGCCTCTGGGAAGACCGACGGGGTCACGCTGACAGCCGCGAGCGGCCAGAGCTGGGCGAGGTGTCGGTGCTCCAAGGCGCCGGTGAAGAGCACCCGACCCTCGGCAGCCTGCTCCAGCGCCCGGCGCTCCGGGCCGAAACCAACGATGACCGCCCGCGCGTCGAGCCCGCGCAGGGCTTCGAGCAGTAGGTGTACGCCCTTCTCGCGGCTGAGCTTGCCGACGTACAGAACCGTTGGAGTGTCGTCCGCGAAAATGGCGGCCAATCGCTCGGCGTTCCCGTCGTCCGGCCGGCGCGGGTCGTGGCGGTCCGGTGGGTTTGGGGCGTCGCGCCGCGACTCGGTCACGAGCGCGGTCAGCGCCTCGGTACGGGGCCGCGGCCGCAGTGCTTCCACGTCGACGCCGGGCGGGATGGTGAGTACGCGGTCGAGGTGCAGGCCCGCGCCGAGCACCTCGCGCAGCACCGACACAATGTGCGCCGAGCCGGCGATCACCGCCCGCGCCGATAGCAGGCACTTCCGCGCCCACTCGCACAGCTCGGGGTTGCCGCGCATCGCGTATTCAAGCTCCGAGCCATGGGCCTTGACCACGTACGGCGTCCCGGCCGCCGCGCCGACGGCCGCGCCGAGCAGCACGTGGTTGACCAGTACGAGGTCCGCCGGCAGTTCGGCGCGCAGGGCCGCGGCGTTGGCATCGACCACGCGCGCCCGCTCGGTCACGGTGAGGTCGCTGAGGAGGCGCGCTTCCACGCCCTTGTAGTGGTCGAGGACGAACACCGGCAGCAGCGGCCCGATGTTCGGGCGTATCACTCGCGCACCGCCTAAGTCGTATTCCTCCGGGTGCGGGTCCTGACAGATGACCACCACCTCGTGACCCAGGTGGCCGAAGGCCCTCGCCAGTGAGCGCGTGTAAACGTTCGAGCCGGTCCCACCGAGCAGGTAGCCGTGCCAGAGGACGATCTTCACGGGCGGCAGCTCACGCTCGGGAAGCTACCTTGAAGGCGACGATTCCCTACTCGGGCGTGAGTCTTCCGGGGTCCGGTGCCGATGGGAGAACGGTCGTGGCGAGCACCTCAGGGCAGGACCTGCAGGCGCGGGCGAAGGCCGTCTCCGGCGGCGTCGCGGAACTCGGGGCCACGGCTTTGCTAGTCCACGGCGGAACTAACCGATCAAGCTGTCATTCTCAGCTGTGACCAGTGCGCGGGCGGGATGGCTTCTGGATGCGGGGACCGGCGGGGGATGCTTCGAGGCGTGAGTACGCCGACGCGGAGCCCCGGGCAGGCCCCGAGCGAGGGCATCATTGGGCGGCGCCGCGAACTTGACTCTCTGCGGGCGTGGCTCGGCGTTGCCGTGGGTGGGGCCGGAAGGCTCGTCCTTTGCGTCGGCGAACCGGGCATCGGCAAGACGAGACTCGCCCAGGAACTCGCCGGGGTTGCGCTCGCCGGCGGGACCGCCGTTGCATGGGGGCGTTGCGTCGAAGCCGAAGGTGCGCCCGCGTACTGGGCATGGCGACAGGTGCTTCGCTCCCTCGGAATCGAACCCGACACCGTCCTCACCGGTGACCTCGAGTCGCCACAGGACCGGTTCCGCGTCTTCGAGGATCTGACCGAAGCACTCCGCGGCGTCGCCCACAAGAACGGCCTCGTCGTCATCCTCGACGACATCCACTGGGGTGACGAGGCGTCGCTGCTGCTCCTGCGCCATGTCGCCGGCCAGATCGGCGGCGCACGGCTGCTGCTCGTCGCCACCTTCCGCGACCTCGAACCATCAAGCGTCCTCGACGGCGTGCTTCCAGATCTCCTCCGTTCACCGGCCGTCGAGCGTCTCGATCTCCGCGGCTTCGACTTGGCCGAGGTGAGCCAACAACTCTCGGCCACGACCGAGGAGCCATCCGATCAGGACGCCCGCGCCGTACTCGACGTCACGGGCGGCAACCCGCTCTTCGTGCGCGAGGTCGCCCGGGCAATCACCGACGGAACCTGGCGACCACAACAGCCACCGCGCTCAGTGCTCGACGTCGTCACCGCACGACTCAACCGAGTGTCGGAAGACTGCCGGCGGCTGGTCCAAGCTGCGGCGATCGTCGGCCGCGACTTCTCACTATCCCTAGTCGCCGCCACCCTCAATCAGCCTGTCACGCAATGTCTTCCGCTGATCGACCAGGCGATCGCGTACGGCCTGGTCGATGACCTAGGCGAGACGGGCGAGTTCCGCTTCGTCCATGCCCTGACACGTGACGCGGTGGCCGCGTCTCTCAGCACAACCGACCGCGTCGCCCTGCACCGCGCAGTCGCTGAGGCGATCGCAGCCCAGTTCGCGAACGATCTCTCCGAGCACCTGGCCGACGTCGCCCGGCACTGGGCCGAACTCGCCCCATACGGAGAGGCGGCAACCGCCCGCGGCTGGACCTTGCGCGCGGCCGAGGATGCCGTACGACGGCTCGCGTACGAGGAGGGTGCGCGGCTCTACCACGCGGCGCTCGCCCTAGACCCGGCGTCGCTGTCGGACGAAGACCGCTGTCGTACGCAGATCGCGCTCGGCCGAGCTGCCTACTTCGCCGGCGATCTCAACGCCTGCGCGGATGCCGCCGAAGCCGCCGCCAGCACAGCACGGA
>JACCWY010000351.1 GCA_013697395.1 Chloroflexota bacterium
CACCGCCGCTCGTAGCCGACCAAGGCCGAAGCCAGGACCGCGGTCTTCGACTACATCGAGGCGTTCTATAACCGCCGGCGACGCCACTCGAAGCTCGGGATGCTTTCGCCGCTGGAGTTCGAGAACGGAACTCTCAGGACCTCCGGACCAAGTCTCGCCGCTTCGCGGCTCGCATCGATCAACAAGATGGAATACAAGACAACGTCAACGGCTCAAGCCGCCTAACGACCCGTGTCCACCGAACCGGGGGAGGTCCAGAGACACTCCAGTTCTCCACCGGCGCCGACACCGCCACCGAGTCTGGCATTTAGAGCCAGCTGTTCGGCGGGGCGTTGCGTCTCGCACGCAACTGAGACGCTCATCATCGTCGGGGCCTGCGCCCGACTCAAGAGAGATGGCCCATGTACGCCGCTCGTCGTCGCATCGCCGCAAGAGCAGGGCGGTGGGCCAGGGAGACCGGACCGTTCAAACGGCGCCGCCGCTCACATCCTCCTCGAGCGCGCGCTCGAGCCTGATCGCGGTGCGTTGCCAGGTGAGGGCACCAACGGCTCGCCGACCAGCCTGAACCAGACGCTCCTGTAGCGCCCGGTCGCCGATGAGCCGCGCCAAATTCTCCCCAAGAGCAGCAGCATCGCCGGGGACTGAAAGTAGAGCCGTCGAGCCGTGGCGGGCAAACTCGCTGATGCCTCCGCAATCGGTCGAGACCAACGCACAGCCGCACGACATCGACTCGGCGGCCGGGAACCCGAACCCTTCTAGTCGGCTCGAGCAGAGGAAAACGCTGCTGCGGTTGTAAACATCCCTCACCAGCGATCTTGTAGACAGCCTGCGGGCGTATTGGATCCAAGGCGGCAGGCCGCGCGGCGGTCGCGACGTGCCGAAGAGAATCGCTTGGAGCTGGGGGTGGCGCTCGCGAGCGAGGGTAAGCGCCTCTATACCGGTCCACGGATCCTTCACCGCCTTCGGCACAAAATTCATCGCGACCTGCAGGGGTGATCTGCGAACCTCGGCCGGCGCATATATGGCCCCGTCGACCCCATTGGGGACGTACCGCACCGGGGCAAAACCCCGGAGGCTAATTTCGCGAGCGGTGAAGCGCGAAACTGCCAGCTTCACGAGCGGAAGCGCCAGGGTGGCATCGACGGCCATTGGATCGTACTTGCCGCCCTCATAATGGTGAACGACGTAGAAGCCCCGCCCCCGATCCTGTGGAAGCGACGCCACAAAAGAGGCAACGGTCCAAGTCGTGGCGATGACGACGTCGCCGGGGGCGATTGCGGCGGTCTCAAGGCGCGGGACGAACTCAAGACGCACACGGGGATCGATCGGATACCAGGAGATGCGGCGCTGCCATGTCTTCCGCAGCTGAACGGCCCTGGCTCGCAGCCGCGCACCGAGGTCGGCTGACGGTGACGCCTGAGGGACGCTAGCCGGGAAGACGATGCGCACCTCGTGTCCCCGCGCGGTGAGTTGGTTTGCGTACTCGAAGATCACGCCATAGCTGCCTCCCGGCCGCCAGACGACCCCAGGCGTGACGAAGCTGATCCGCATCAGGCGCCGAACCGAGGCCTTACGCCCCCCCGGGCCGGCGCCGATCCGGGCACCAGTCGGGCACCGAGGACGATTAGGGTCACGGCCGGGAGAATCAGCTGGAACTGGCTGAGGAGAACGACCAACGACTCGAAGAAGACCCACAACATGGTCCAGACCGAGACGCAGTGCAGGAAAGTCGAGCCAATGCTGGTGTCTGCGCGACGGAAGCCGACGTACTCGGCACGCAGCACTGCGCCGAAGAGGATCCCAGCGACAAGTGCCCACACCAGCCCGCTGTTGACAAACACATCGACGATGAGCCCCGTGTGGAAGCCCCAGACGGTAAGATACCCGCTCACTCCGAAGCGCTCGACCATCGTCTGACCCGGGCGCTCGCCGCGGATCCCGGCGAGTTGGCTCACGAGCCCGAGCGTTTCGGGATAAGTCCGTCCCTCCAACGCGCCAGGACCCAGCCAGTCGGCGAGAGCGTAGGGGTGCAGCGTGCTGACTTCCGTCCATAGGGAGTTCTGCGCGTAAGAAATAAGGACATCGCCGCGCAACGTGCTCGAGGCCGCCGCGATCCCACTCTCGCCCCCCGCTAACCTGGCGTCGCCCCGGTATGCCGCGACGAACGAGACGTAGCCGAGCAAGAGGAAGCCAACCACGACGGCCGCTACTAGGCTGCGGGCGCGCGGTGTAGCGCGCCGGCGGGCGCCACCATCTGAGCGTCGGAGGTAAGCGACACCGAGCAACGCCAGCCCGATCGGCGTTAGAGCGCCGACGCGGCCTCCGAAAATCGTAAGCACAGCGCCCGCTAACAGCGACGGCGCGTACACCACCAGGCGGCTGCGCTGAGGTTGGCGGGCGAGATAAAGCGTCAGAAGGACGGCGCTCGTGATCAGCAAAGCGATGGCCGTGAAGCCGTAGCGACTCGTCCCGGGGGCGGAGTTGCCTCTCGCAACCCCGGAAAGAACGGCCGCGAAGGGGTTACCAAAGCTGAGCACTAGGTACACGAGGACATTGGCAATGCCGGCGGCAAATGCCCACGTGGCGGCCGGGACGATTCTGGCGTCGGCCGTAAGCAGCCGACCGGCGAGACGATGCAGCCGCGTCGCCGCGCGCGCCCACGATGGCGGGCAGGCGTACCAGCCGACGATGATTGCCAGTACGCCTCCAGCGGCGAACTCCTGGGCCTCTAGCAAGTCCGACTCAACAATGTTAAACTCGCTCAGCACGGTGTTTGCTGGGACGTCGGATACCAGCAGTAGCACCGTCGGGAGGCCGATTCTCAGGAGACACAGCCCGAGGATGATCGTGAGGGAGTTCAGTCCATCCTCAAGCTTGCGGGCAACGCGTACGGCGACCACGGCGGCGAGCACATACACGCCAATGGAGAGCGCCGTCGAGCCGTCCGTGGAGATGCGGTCCCAGCAAACGACCAGCAGGCCAGCCAGACCACAAACAACCGCCACGTCGCCAGCGGAGGAGAATGGCATAGTCGGCATTCGGCGGACAACCGGTAGGTCCGGTTCTCCGCTACAGAGCGGCGCCTGCGCGCCCCCCCTGAGCCGTGCCTTTTGGCGGCGGGTCACGCTCTTCCCAGGATGAAACCCGCATAACCGGTGGCCACGGCCCGCATGGCGGCGTAAGTTTAGCCGCCGGTCTCAGTCCGTACCGTCGGCTCAGGCACTGGAGCGTCAGGCGTCCGGCCGGAGACGGTTCCGTGTCCTTCGGTTAATGGTCGCAGGAGGACCCCCCAGATAAACGAAACAAGTATGGCGATCGCAAGGTGCGCGGTGGCGATGGCATTCAATCCACGGTGGGCGAGTACCCATGATGCAAGCGCTAATAGACCGGTCTCGACGGCGAGCACGGCGATCCGCACGCCGGGTCTACCTATGGCAAGCGCAAGGACCTTCGACCACATAACCGTTCCGCGCACGAGGGCGCTGCACGCGAGCAGCGAGGCGGCGGTGACCGTTGCGTCGAACGCGTCGCCGAACGCCAGCGGAAGCAGCGACGGAAGCGTCAGCCAAGCGAGTACCGCCCCGAGCAGGGCGGGGGCTGCAGAGAGCAAGGACCACGTCCTTGCAGCGGAGCGGATGCGCTCGAGCGAACCGCGCGCGGCATCGCGGCTGAACAAGGGGAAGAGGATGCCTGCGGCGGGGCTGAACATCGCTGTGAACAGGCGCGCCGGCGCCAAAGCGACGCGAAAGAGGGCGAGCACCTGCGGACCGGCCACGAAACCGATTACAACCAGAGGAAGCTGCTCCGTGCCCACTGACAGCGACGAGGCGATGGAAGACTTGACTGTATAGCCGCCGACGCCCTTGCCAGCCAGTGCGTCCAGTGATGACGCGGGGCCGTGGGCGGCGCGCATGCGTTTCCACGCTACGAGGCCTACGACCACAGTGGCGATCGCGGTGGTGGCGGCACTCGCTGCTAGGTAACCCGCAGCGCCGCCCGCGTAAAGACCGATAAGGCCCGCGCACGTGGTGACTGCCGTCCGCACGATGTCGACCAGGCCAAAGCGAGCCCAGCCGTCGGTGATGCCATAAGCCGCTCCGACTGTCCCCCAAGGCGCTTGTGCGGTCATCTGGACGACGGCGAGGGCCAAGATTCCCGGGTCAGCGACTCCCCCGAGCGGAACGAGGTCTGAGAGCAGCACGGCGACCGCAAGCCCTCCAGCGCCCAAGGCGATGGCGGCGTCAATTCCAATGAAGCGCTCATACAGCGCGGTCGCGGCGCCACGTCCGCCGTCTCGGGCGATCTGTGGCACGAAACGGATTAGCGAATCCTCCAGGCGAGGGTCGAGCATGATGTAAAGGATTTGAGCCGCCGCCAAGGCGAACACGAGCTGGCCGAACTCCTCGGGCTCCAGCGCGCGCGCCAGCGCAACCGTCATTACGAACGAGGTCGCGGCAACCGCCGCGTTGCTCGCTGACAGCGAGGAGAACTGCCGACGGCGATGCCTATCCGGCAACCTTTGAGCCACGAGGGTCGGGAGCCTCACCGCGGCAAGATGGTAGTAGGCCTATCGAGGCGGGATAAGCTCCTCGCGGTGCCGACTGGCGATGGAATGCTGCTACAGGTCATGGAACGCGCGTGGCGATGGACAAGGCGCCGTGAACTGCGGTGGGTCAACCGGCTACTCGCTCGTAGTCGCTTGCCGCAGACCGTCGCCTGCGCAACACTTGTCACGCACCCAATGCGCTTTGTCGTCAACGAGCTGCGGGGGGGTGAACGGCTCTGCCGCTACCATTTGCGGGACTCACAGCGAACGTTCTGCATCCATCACGGCACCGCAGACCTCGGTGTGCTGGATGAAATTTTCCGCCTGCAGTACTACGCCCTGCCGGCGCCGGTAGCTGCAAGCTTAGACCGGCGCCGTGAGCTGCGCGTACTTGACTTAGGCGCTCACATAGGGCTCTTCGGACTTTGGATACTGCAACATGCGCCGGGAGCGCGTATCGTAGCCTTTGAGCCTGACGCTCTCAATCTACGGGCCCTCCGGTGCACCGTGCGCGACAACGCGCTAGGTGATGGTTGGCGAATCGTTCCAGCCGCAGCGGCTACGCGAGCCGCCTCGCTACGGTTTGAAGGAGGTCGCTTTTCTGGCTCAAGGGTTGTTGAGGACGCCTACAGTGCACCTGGGCGGACCGTCCCGGCCCTCGACGTTTTTGCACACTTGGACGGCGTCGATCTGCTGAAGATGGATATGGAGGGCGGTGAGTGGGAAGTGCTTGAAGACCCACGCTTCGGCTGGGCGCGTCCGCCGGTGATCGTGCTCGAATACCATCCGCATCTATGCCCCGTTCCTGATGCGAGGGTGCATGTCGAGGGGATTCTCACCCGCCATGGCTACGTCTTGGACGAAATTTTTGCCAGTACGTCGGGTGTAGGCATGCTGTGGGCCCGACTTCCGTGAGCCCACACGATGCCCAGGTCAGGCGCGTCAGGCGTTCGGGTTCAATCCCAGATGGATTTTGTCTTTTTTTTGGGGGGACACGGAAGCCGTTTACGGCCGGGCTGGGGTGATTGTCTCCGTTTCCGGACGCTCGAACGAGTACCCGTCGTAGTAATAGGCCGCCTCACTGCGCGGCGCATCGTTCACTACGATTCCAAACACGCGAGCTTGGAGATTCTGAAGCTGACTGGCGAGGCGAACCGCAGCCTCTCGGGTCGTCTGTCCCAGCCGGCCGATTACGAGTACGCCGCTCACCTCTTGCACGAGCGGAATAGCGTCGGAGACCACCGATGTCGGCGGCGTGTCGATGACCACCAGTTCGTATCGCCGCTCGGCAACACGCAGGAGGTCCCGCATCCGCTCGGAGTCGATGAGCTCGTCCGGGTTGGGAGGATTAGGACCTGCGAAAATTACGTCTAGGTTGCGAGTGGGCCTGGGGCCGTCACCGTAGAGCCCTCCCGAATCCTCGATGACCTGGTCGAACCCCCTCTGCTGCGACAGCAGCCCACTCAGCCCCGCTGTCCGTCGCGAGCCCCACGGGTTAAGTCCTGGCCGCCGAAGGTCCGCCTCAATCAAGAGAGTCGGCGTTCCAGCAGCGGCACTCGCCGCGGCAAGGTTCCAAGC
>JACCWY010000393.1 GCA_013697395.1 Chloroflexota bacterium
CGGCGTCGAGCGCCGCCCGCTGCGCCTCCTGTGCGAGGGTGATGGCCGCCAGGGTTCCCTCCATGCTGGCGTGCTCGGCCGAGATGCGGCCGCGCGCGTCGGCCAGGATCTCGGCAGGCAGGCCGAGCCGCTCGGCGATGGCGAAGGCCTGGCTCTTGCCCGGCAGGCCGATCGTGAGGTGATAGGTCGGACGCAGGGTCGTGACGTCGAACTCGACGGCGGCGTTGGTCACGCCGGCGTGCTCGGTGGCGAAGGCCTTCAGCTCGGCGTAGTGGGTGGTCGCGGCGACCATCGCGCCGGCATCCAGCAGCCGTGTGACGATCGCCATGGCCAGGGCCGAGCCCTCCGTCGGATCGGTGCCGGCGCCGACCTCGTCCAGGAGGACGAGCGTGCCCGGCCCAGCCTCGGCGACGAAGCGCACGACGTTGCGGAGGTGGCTGCTGAACGTCGAGAGCGACTGCGCGATGCTCTGCTCGTCGCCGATGTCGGCCATCACCCGCGAGAAGACGGGCAGGCGGGCCCCCTCCGCGGCCGGCACGCGCAGGCCGGCCTGGTGCATGAGCGCGAGCAGGCCGAGCGTCTTGAGGCTGACCGTCTTGCCGCCGGTGTTCGGCCCCGTGACGACGAGCGCGCGGTAGCCGAACCTGTCGCCGATGCGCAGGTCGATCGGCACGGCGGCCGGGCCCAGCAGCGGATGGCGGGCGGAGAGCAGCTCTGCCGCGTCTGGTGCCCGGGCCGGGCGGACCGCATCCATCGACACCCCCAGTCGCGCTCGCGCCATCCACAGGTCGGCCCGCGCGAGGGCATCGAGGCTGGCACGCAGCGACTCGCTGCGCGACTCGACCGCGGCCGACAGCTCGTCGAGGATGCGCTCCTCCTCGCGCTCCTGGGCCAGAGTCGACTCGGTCCAGGCGTTGTTCAGATCGACGACGGTCAGCGGTTCGACGAACAGCGTCGCGCCCGAAGCGCTCTGGTCGTGAACGATCCCCTTGACGCGGCCCTTCGCCTCCGCGCGGATGGGAATGACGTAGCGCCCGGACCGGACCGTGACGATCGCCTCGCCGATGATCCCGGCCATGGCCGACGAGCGCAGCATCGTGTTCAGCCGCTCGCGAACTCGGTCCTGGGCGGTCCGCAGCCGCTTCCGGATGGCTGCCAGCGCCGACGAGGCGGTGTCGAGCAGCTCGCCGCTCTCGTCGATGCTGCGGCCGATGCGCTCCGCGAGCTCCGGCGCCGCGTCCAGCTCCTCGCGCAGCTCGACGAGGTGTGGCTCCCGCCAGCTTCGCAGGCGTGCCTCGAAGCGGGCGGTTGCCTCGAGCGTGTCGGCGATCTCGATCAGCTCGCCCGGCGTCAGGCGGCCGCCGCGTCTCGCGCGCTCGACGGCAACCCTGGTGTCCCGCGCGCCGCCGATGCTGGCCTGGGCCTGGTCGTCGAGCAGGCGGGCGGCCTCGTCGGTCTGGTCCTGGAGGAGCGCGACATGGGTGGGGTCCGGCATCGGTTGCAGGCCCAGCGCGAGCTCGCGCGCGGGCTCGAAGCTCGTGTGCGTGGCCAGCTGCTCCACGATCGCGCCGAACTCGAGCGCCCGGAGGGTGCCCTCGTCGGCCGCGCCCGACGCCTGGTCAGCGGCGGGAGACGTGCGGGTCATCGGCGATCCAGAAGCGCATCGGGCGTGCCGCCCACGGACCCGCGTAGTCGACACCGACGCGACGCCCGCGCGCCACGGCTGGCAGCGGTCCCTCGCGCGGGACCACCCGGACCGGCCCCTCGAGCAGGTCCGTACCGTTGAGCGAGCGATCGACACCGAGGGCCCGCCCCACGTTGCCCGGCCCTGCCGCCAGCCGGACGTCGGTGACCCCGGGGCCGCGGCGGTGGCGGGCCAGCGCCAGGCCCTCGTCGATCTCGAGGGCCCGGACGAGGACGGCCTCGGGCTTGTCGCCGGGGCCGGCGACCACGTTGAGGCAGTGGTGGAGCCCGTAGACCAGGTAGACGTACAGGTGCCCGGGCGATCCGAACATGACCGCGTTGCGGGCGGTTCGCCCGCGGGACGAATGGGCTGCCAGATCCTCCGGGCCGGCGTAGGCCTCGACCTCGACGATGCGACCGCCGACCGGTCCGTCGGGTGACGCGTGCACCATCCGCGCGCCGAGCAGGTCGCGGACCAGCGCATCGGCCGGCCGATCGAACCAGGTTCGCGACGCGGCCCGGCCCTCGGGCACGGAGATCACGGCTGGAGGAGGTCGGCGATCTCGCGCGGGACGAATGGGCGCGCCAGGAAGCCGGCGGTCGGGATGATCGTTTCGCGGAAGAACTGCACCAGGACCGAGTCGTTCAGCGCGGCGTAATAGCTCGCCACCCAGCCGCCGGTCTGGCCCCCGGTCTTGAAGAAGCTGTCGAACACTAGCAGCTGGAAGGTGATCAGCATCGCCGCGAAGATCAGCCCGAAGATCGCACCGCCGATCTCGTCGAGCTGGCGCACGATGGGCAGTCGGGTGCGGTGATAGAGCGCCCGGATGACGAAGAAGCCGGCGATGACGAAGCCGAAGAAGAGGACCACGAAGATCAGGAGCTCGCGCCCGGCGGGGCTGAAGGCCCTCCAGAAGCCGAGCAGGTCCAGGATCGGCGCCTTGAGCTGAGCCGCCAGCACGAATGCCACGATGACGGCGATCGCATTGAGCACGTACCGGATCATGCCCTGCGTGAAGCCGGCGAAGACGCCACCGACCAGGGCGACGATGATCACCAGGTCGAACCAGGTCAGCTCCCCGATCACGTCCACGGCGTGCACTCCTCTTGCCGTCGGTCTGCCGAGCGCGCGGTCGTCACGGTCTCGGGCGGGCGCAAGGGTACCAGCCGCCCGAGGATGGCGACAAGACGCCGGTGGTCCTAGCGAATCTCCGCGCCGAGATGATGGCGGAGGGAGCCGCGCACCTTGTTGAGCGCCTTGTCCACGGCGCTCACGTCTCCGGGAGCCTCGGGCTGGAAGCGCAGGGAGACGGCGTAGCTGACACGCCCTGGGCCGACCTGCTCGCCGCGGTACGCGTCGAACAGCCGGATCTCGGCCAGGAGCGGACCGGCGCTCATCCGTGCGATGCGCATGACCTCACCGACCGGGGTCGCGTCGTCGACCACGACCGCAAGGTCCCGGTCGACCGGCTGCGCCGCCGGGATCGGCCGCGAGCGGAGCTCGGCCGGGACGAGGTCGAGCAGCCGGTCGAGGCTGATCGCCGCGTCGACCGGACGCCCGACCAGGCCCCAGCTTTCCACGACCGCAGGATGGACCTCGCCCAGCGACCCGTACGGGCGTCCGGCGGCATCCACGATGAGGCCCGTCCTGCCGGGATGGCGATGGGGATGCCGCATCGACTCATCCTCCCCGCGATATCCCGGTCGCGGTGCCCCGAGCCCATCGTGCAGCGCATCGACGATGCCCTTGAGGTCCGCCACGTCGGTCGAGCGAGACTCCCCGCCCGGATGGGGCGGCTTCGCGCTGCCGGCCAGGATGATCCCCAGTTCCCACGATTCGTAGCGTCCGGTGCCGGCCGTCTCGGCCCGGCGCTCGCGCGGGGTGGGGGCATCCGGGTGGTACCAGTACACCTTGCCGACGTCGAACAGGCGGACGTCCGCCCGGCGGTGACGCGCGTTCTCCGCGACTCCGCCCAGGAGCGACGGATACAGCACCGGGCGCAGGATCGCGTGCTCCGCACTGAGGGGGTTGAAGAGACGGATGA
>JACCWY010000400.1 GCA_013697395.1 Chloroflexota bacterium
GACTCGCACGAGGCGTTCCGGCTCCTGGCCCAGGCGCTGTCGGGCCTCGACGCGCCGCCCGCCGAGGTGAGCCGCGAAGTCGTCGCTCGCTGGTTCGAGCTCCACCTCCTCGAGGCGATGGGCTTCCGGCCGGAGCTCGTTGCCTGCCTGGACTGCGGGGCGCGCCTCGAGCCGGAGGAAAACGTCTACTCGCCGGTCGGCGGCGGCGTCATCTGCCCGCAGTGCCCGCAATCGGCCAACGGCGCTCGTCCGATCTCCGCCGACGCGCTCAAGATCCTGCGCCACCTCCAGCGATCGCCGCTCGTCGGCGTGCTTCGGCTGCAGCTGACGCCGACGCTCCATTGTGAAGTGGAGCGGCTGCTCCACGCGACCGTCTCGGCCGTCCTGGAGCGCGAGCTTCGCTCGCGCGACTTCCTCGATGAGGTCGCCGCGCGCGAGGCCGCCACGGCCGCCGCCCGTACATGACCGGGGCCTCGGCCGCCGGCGACCGACCGCTCGCCGCACAACCGGCGCAGCCGATGGATCCACGCCGCGCACTCGGCGCTTTGGGAAGCGCCATCGACGCCGAGGTCTGGCGGGCGGACCGGGCCGGCACGCGCGTCGGCGCCGCCCTCGTGTTGGGCATGGCGGTCATCCTCTGGCTGCTGGGACGGAGTGTTCCGGCGCTGGCGTGGCTTGACCACTTGCCGTGGTTCATCCCGACCGTGCTCATCGTCGCGGCCGGCGCGATCGCCGTCGCCGCCATGCCGATGCTCATGCTCCCGCGCCGCTTCCTCGACGCCTGGGTCGCCTATGCCTTCCTGGCCATCGACGCGCGCGTGGTGTGGCGCCGCAGCACGGGGGAGCCGTTCCCCGAGACCCCGGACGCCGTCGAGCGATGGCTGGCCCGCGACCCGGGCGAGCATCGCCTGATGCGCGCGTCGCTTCTGGTCGGGCAGGGGCGGCCGCGCGAGGCCGGCGACATCCTCGCCGCTGTCGAGCCCGCCGACCAGGCCGAGGCCTTCCTCCACGCGCAGCTCTCGTGGCTCGCCGCGTTCATGAGCGAGAGGGACGACCCTGCCCTGTTCGAGCACCTCCGCGCGGCCGCCGTCGGCTTCGGGACGGCTGGGCGTGCTCGGCAGGTGGCGGATGCGTCGGTCGAGATGCTCGTCGCCGTGCGCACGGTCGCGCTGGAAGGTGACTGGATCGAGCCGTTGGTCCGCGCGCGGCGATCACTGGGGGACCTGGCACGTGACGTTGCCTTCAGGCACATGTTCCTGCCACGCCTGCGCCACTACGGCACCGTCGCGGCGCTGGTCGGCGTCGGGCTGATTGCCGTCCAGATCTCCCTCGGGTCTCCGTAGCGCCGGGTCCTCGCCCGTGCCGCCGCTGATCGGCGATCACGGCGCGAGTGTTTGGCGCGAGCGATGATCCGCGCGGTTGCCTGGGCTAGACTCGACGACCCGATCGGTCAACATCAATCGCACCGGAGCCGCCGACCAGCCGTGCCAGCGCCGAACTTCGACGTCATCGCCAGCCTCGCCAAACGACGCGGATTCGTCTTCCCATCGAGCGAGATCTACGGCGGCATGGCCGGCTTCTGGGACTACGGGCCGCTCGGCGTGGAGCTCAAGAACAACGTCAAGACGGCCTGGTGGCGCCACATGGTCCAGCTGCGCGACGACGTGGTCGGGATCGACGCGGCAATCATCATGAATCCGCGCGTGTGGGAGGCCTCGGGCCATGTCGCCGGCTTCAGCGACCCCATGGTCGACTGCCGCAGCTGCAAGCTCCGCTTCCGAGAGGACGATCTGAAGGGCAAGCCATCGGAGATCGCCTGTCCGAACTGCGGCAACCGTGGGACCCTGACCGAGGCGCGCCAGTTCAACCTGATGTTCGCGACGCACGTCGGGCCAGTGGCCGAGTCGTCATCCGTCGCCTACCTGCGACCCGAGACCGCGCAGGCCATGTTCGTCCAGTTCGACAACGTGGCCACCTCGATGCGGCGCAAGCTGCCGTTCGGAATCGCCCAGATGGGCCGATCCTTCCGCAACGAGATCACGCCGGGCAACTTCATCTTTCGCCTGCGCGAGTTCGAGCAGATGGAGATGGAGTTCTTCGTCCACCCGCGCGACGAGGACGAATGGTTCGCCAACTGGGTCGAGACGCGCCACCGCTGGTGGACCGATGTGCTCGGCATCGATGCGGACCGCCTGCGCCTGCGCCCGCACGAGGCCGACGAGCTGTCGCACTACTCGAAGCAGACCACCGACATCGAGTATGAGTACCCGATCGGCTGGTCCGAGCTCGAGGGCGTCGCCGATCGGACGGATTTCGACCTCAGGGCCCACACCGCCGGCTCCGGGAAGCGACTGGAGATCTTCGACGAGGCGACCGGCGAGCACGTGGTTCCCTACGTGATCGAGCCCGCCATGGGCGTCGACCGGGCGGTCCTGACGGTCCTCGTCGACGGCTACGCCGAGGAGAAGCTGGCGAAGGAGACGCGCGTGGTGCTGCGCATCCGGCCCGACCTGGCGCCGATCAAGGCCGCCGTCCTGCCGCTCCTGCGCAACCGGCCCGAGCTCGTCGAGCGCGCCCGACGACTCACCACCGACCTCAAGCACGTCGTGGCGGCCATGTACGACGACACCGCGTCGATCGGGAAGCTCTACCGCCGCCAGGACGAGATCGGCACGCCCTTCTGCGTGACCGTCGACCCCGAGTCGCTGGACGACGGCGCGGCGACCATCCGCGAGCGGGACTCGATGACCCAGGAGCGGGTCTCGCTCGACCTCATCCCGCAGCGGGTCGCGGACCTGGTGGCGGGACGCTCGGCCTGGGAGGGCGTGCGGCGCGAATGACGTCCAGTCCGGCGCACCACGCGGTGAGCAACCTCCTGAGTGAGGCCGATGCCGCCTTCGCCGCCGGCGACGCCGACCGCTGGACTGCCTGCTTCGAGGAAGACGGCCGGGTGTTCCTCCTCCACCGCGAGCCGCTCGAGGGGAGGGCCGCGATTCACGAGTTCTGGCAGGCGTCCTCCGCCCGACTTGACACGTCGGACTGGCAGCCGGCGACGGACCTGCTGGAGGTGCACGGCGACCATGGATACGCCTTCCGCACGTACACGGAGCGGCTTCGGAACCGGGAGGATGGCTCCCGGATCCGGGTGCGCGGGAGGCTCGTCTACTTCCTGCGGCGCGACGCGGCAGGCGCCTGGCGGATCCGGCTCCTCATGAACTCGCATTCGCATCCGATGGAGCCGATCGCGTGACCAGACTCAGCGACATCGGGGCAGCGCTCGAGCGGGGGGAGCACGAGACGGTCCTGCGCCTGACCGATGCCATCCTCGCCGCGCGACCGGGTGACGACGCGGCGCACGAGTTCCGTGCCCGCGCGTTCCTGGCGCTCGGCAGGCTGGCCGAGGCCGAGGAGCACGCCCAGGACGCCGTACGCCTGGACCCCGACGAGATCCGATACCGCGAGCTGCTTGCCCAGGTGCTCTCGGCCGAGGGCGCCCACCGCGACGCGGCCGCCGAGTTCGGGCGGTTGGCCCGCAACGACCCGCGCGAGACGACCTGGACCGTAGCCGAGGCCCAGGAGCGGCTCGGGGCTGCCCAGCCCGGGATGGGCGTCGACGC
>JACCWY010000411.1 GCA_013697395.1 Chloroflexota bacterium
CCATCCGGGCGCGCGCCGGGATTCACGCGCAGCCCGCGCCCATAGAACGGAGTGGTACCGATGACAACCAGCTCGATCGGCCCGCGGTGGACGAGCCAGCCGTCCGCGCGGACCTCGACGGCGGGGCGACGCCACAGATCCGGGATCGAGCGTGCGACGGCCGACGCCCAGCCGCGCATCCGGCGCGCGCCCGCGTCGGCGTAGCGAGCGGCAACGCGGGCGTCCCAGCCGATGCCGGCGAAGAGCGCCAGCCGGCCATCGACCGCCACGAGGTCGACCGGCCGAGCCTCACCGCGCACCAGGACCTCGACCAGCTCCTCCGGCTTCGAGGGCAGGCGGAGCAGGTGTCGTGTGGCGTTGCCGAACCCGGCCGGCAGGTATCCGAGGACGAGGTCGTCGCGGCCCGCCGCGACGTTGTACGCCACGCCGAGCGATCCGTCACCACCGGCGATGACAGCGGTGGTGTACCGGTCGATGCGCTCGTGCAGCCATGCCCCGAGCTCGTCGGCGTCGCGCGTCGAGGTGACATGGAGGTCGGCGTCGAGCGCGTGGCGGGCAAGCTCCACCACGCGCCGGACCGCATTCGTCCGAGCGCTGCCGGCCCCCTCGTTGAGGAAGACGGCGGCGGCGGCCCGCACGACTACGGCAGGGCTGCCAGGATCTCGGCTGCCTGCTCCTCGCTCCCGGTCAGGAAGTACACGGTGTCGTCCTTGACGTAGATGTACATCGACAGGCCAGGCCCCGCGCCGGTCGTGTCGGCCGCCGACCAGACGTCCTTGCCGCCGACCGAGGTCTGCTCGAGCCCTTCGATGTCGCCCTCAGCCTGGCTGGCCGCGAGGAACTCCGTCTCGAGCTGGTCCTCGTCGGCGCCGAGGACGCGGAATGCGGCCACGCTGAGCACGCTCTCGCCCGACATCGCCCCGCCGAAGGCGACGGAGACGTCCTCGAGCTCGGCGCCGACCGAATCGAGGAACGCGGTGAATGATGGATCGGTTCCGCCGCCGGCCATAAACGTGTCGCCGCGGAAGCTCTGGACGCTGATCGGCTGACCGCCGACGGTGTCGGGGAACCGCGCGGCAAGCTCGGGATCGCCGTTGAGGTCGAACGACGGAATGGCGCCGGCGGACCCCTCCGCGTCCTCGCTGGGCTCCTCGGTTGCCGTCGGCTCGGGAGTCGCCGCCTCCGTGGGCGTCGGCTCGGCGTCGGCCGACGAGCCGCTCTGGCTCGCGCAGCCGGCGGCCACGAGCAGCAGCAGCGCCAGCAGGATCGTGATGCGCTTCAAGGGTCGAACCCTCCGTATGGGATGTGCAGCCCGTGCAGTCTAGCGGCACCGACGCACGAAGCCCATCCGGACGATCAGGTGCGGCTGAGCAGCCCCCCGGTCGGCGCCCGCACGAGGAACCGGCCGTCGCCGGCCGATCCGAGCCACTCGCCGCCATCGACGATGACCTTGCCGCGTGACAGGACGGTCTCCGCCATGCCGGTCACCTCCCAGCCCTCGTAGCACGAGTAGTCGACGTCCATGTGGTGCGTGCTCGAGCTGATCGTGTGCTTGGCGGCAGGGTCGTAGACGACGAGGTCCGCATCGGCCCCGACCGCCACGACGCCCTTGCGGCCTTCGAGGCCGAACATGCGAGCGGGAGCCGTGCTGATGATGTCGACCCAGCGGTTCGCCGTCAGGTGCCCGGCCGCGACGCCGCCGGAGTGGAGCAGGTTGACGCGATCCTCCACCCCGGGCAGGCCGTTGGGCACCTTGCGGAAGTCGCCCTTGCCGAGGTCCTTCTGGCCGTGGAAGTCGAACGGGCAGTGGTCGGTCGAGACCACCTGCAGATCGTCCTTGGCGAGCCCCTTCCACAGCTCGGGCGCGTGCTCCGCAGGCCGCAGGGGCGGCGAGCAGACGAACTTGGCTCCCTCGAAGCCGTTGCCCATGTCGTCGAGGGTCAGGAACAGGTACTGAGGGCATGTCTCGGCGTACGCGGGCAGGCCCTCGTCGCGGGCGCGGCGCACCTCGTTGAGTGCCTCGATGGCGCTCAGGTGAACGATATACACCGGCACGCCCGCCACCTGCGCCAGGCGGATGACGCGGTTCGTGGCTTCGCCCTCCATGACCGGCGAGCGCGACGTCCCGTGGTAGTACGGATCTGTGTTGCCGGCCTCGACGTTCTGCGCCGCCACCACGTCGATCGCCATCCCGTTCTCGGCGTGCATCATGATCAGCCCGCCGTTCGTCGCTGTCTGCTGCATGGCGCGGAAGATGGCGCCGTCGTCCGAGTAGAAGACGCCGGGGTAGGCGGTGAAGAGCTTGAAGTCGGTGACACCCTCGTCGACCAGGGTGTCCATCTCCGCAAGCGTCGCATCGGTCACGTCGGACATGATCATGTGGAAGCCGTAGTCGATCGTCGCTCGGCCCTCTGCCTTGGCTCGCCAGGCGTCCAGGCCCTCACGCAGGCTCTGGCCCTTGCCCTGGACCGCGAAGTCGATGATCGTCGTCGTTCCGCCGAAGGCCGCCGCGCGCGTGCCGGTCTCGAAGGTGTCCTTCGCGAACGTTCCGCCGAAGGGCAGCTCCATGTGGGTGTGCACGTCAATTGCGCCGGGGATGATCCACTTGCCGCTGGCGTCAAGCGTTCGGTCGGCGTCGACCTCCAGGTCCGCGCCGATGAGCGCGATGCGCTCGCCGTCGACGAGCACGTTGGCCGGCGTCGTCGCGTCGGCGTTCACGATCGTTCCACCCTTGATCAGCGTGCGCATCCGTTCCTCCGTGCTGGCCAGCCGTGAGAGTGCGAATCGTACCTTGACAGGGATGGCCATCATCCACGACAGGCTGGCAGGGCCGAGGTTCGGCTACCATCGATCCATGTCAACGGATCGCCTCTACCTCACCGGCGACGACGAGGCCGACCGGCTCCTCGTGAGCGAGCCGATGGCGCTCCTCATCGGCTTCGCGCTCGACCAGCAGGTGCCCGTGCAGAAGGCGTTCTCGGGACCGAAGGTACTGCTCGAGCGGCTGGGCAGCCTCGACGCACGACGGCTGGCGACGGTTGACTTCGCCACGCTGGAGGCCGCGGCCAAGGGCCCGCCCGCGATCCACCGCTTCCCATCGGCCATGGCCAAACGCGTGCAGGAGCTGGCCGCTCATATCGCGAACACCTATGACGGGGACGCTGCCCGCATCTGGACCGATGCGTCCGACGGGCGGGATCTCAAGCGGCGCATCGCCGCGCTTCCGGGCTTCGGCCAGATGAAGGTCGCGTCGCTGACCGCCGTGCTCGCCAATCGCCTCGGCGTTCGCCCGCCGGGCATCGAGCAGGAGCTCCCGACGTGGCCGACGCTCGGCGACGTCGACTCCCCTCGGGCGCTGGCCGACTACCAGGCCACGAAGCGCGCCCACAAGGCTGCACTGCGGGCCGAGCAGGGCTGAGGGTCAGCCTCCGTTGCCGATTGGCAACTGCCACGCGATTGAGGAGATCGGCTTCAGGCCCCATGGCGCGTGCTAAGTCGGCGGCCGGCGACCCCAGCGGCACGCGGCTTGCGGACGCGCCTCCCAACTACCGTTTCGAGTGAGATCCATTGGACAGGCGCCGAGTCATGCTCCAGATCCGGGCCATTCTCATCCCGTACCGCGTGGAGCTGCGTCGCCGTGACGGCGCAACGATGCGGGCGTTCCGGCTGCGCGCACATCAGATGATGGATACGCTCGAGGCAAGCGTGAGCGCCGACCCCGAGCTGCGGCAGGCGCTGTCCGATGCTCGCGAGGAGATCGACGCGGACGCGCGCTAGCGTGTTGCGGATTCCGCCAGGAGGCTGTCGATCGCGGCGATCAGTTCGTCGATGCTGAACGGCTTGACCAGGCTGTCGACGTGCGGCATGCCCGCGAGGTCGGTTTCGAGCGCCTTGAGTGCCGGCGCGTCCGCGCTGCAGATGAGGACCGGCAGGCCATCGAAGGCCGGTTCCGCGCGGACCTGCTGGGCGATGTCCCACCCGTGAATGCCCTCGGCGCCCATCCGCAGGTCGATCATGAGCAGGTCTGGCCGCGATGCCCGGATCGCATCGAGAGCGTCGGCACGATCGCCGTCGATCGTGATCGTGTCGTACCGATCGTCCTCGAGGATCTCGCGTACGAGGGCGAGGAACTCGGGGTTGTCGTTGACCACGGTTACGCGAGCCATGTCGTTCGCCTCCGCTCGGCCGACGTTGGGAGACGCGGAGGATAGCACCGGGCCCCGCCTGCGAAATCACGCGCGGGGCTGTGATGTCTCCACGTCGCGCACGACCTGGCTGCCGTACAGGTCGAGCTGCTCCTCCTCCGAGCCGTTCATGAGGTAGATGTTGAACTGGGTTACCCCGGCTGCCCGCAGCTCGTCGAGGCGCTCCCGCTGCGCGGATGCAGGGCCCACGATGGCGAACTGGTCGGTGATCTCGTCCGACACGAAGCGCGCATTGTCGCTGCCGACCTCGGCGTGGTGGAGGTAATCGTAGCCCTCCCGATCCTGGACGTAGCGCCACAGCTCCTCCGGCAGCTGCTCCCTGGGGTACTTGTTGATCAGGTCGACGACGTGGTTGCTCACCAGCGCGGGGAACCAGCGCACCTTGTCGCGCGCCGTTGCCAGGTCGTCGGACACATACGCGGGTGCGGCGGCCATCACCTCGATGGCGTCGGGGTCCCGTCCTGCCTCCTCCGCGGCTGCGCGCACGAAGCCCATGCACCATCGGATCACGTCGGGATCGGCGAGCTGAAGGATGATCCCATCGGCCACGCGCCCGGCGGCCGCGAGGGCCATCGGCCCGTATCCGGCCACCCAGATGGGCACCGGCCCGTTGGTTGCCCATGGCATCTGGATCTCGGTCCCGTCGAGCGTGACCTTCTCGCCGGCGGTCAGCGCGCGAGCGACCCGGCAGCACTCCTCCAGGTAGGCGACGGTCGTCGGCTTCTTGCCCATCACCCTCCTGGCCGAGTCCCCACGTCCGATGCCGAGGTCCATCCGCCCACCGGTGATCTCGTTGAGCGTGGCGAGCGAGCTGGCCGTCACGGTGATGTCACGGGTCGCGGGGTTCGTGACGCACGGTCCCAGTCGCAGGTCCTTCGTGGCCGCGCCCATCAGGGTCAGCAGCGGATATGGATCCCGCCACAGGACGTGCGAGTCGAACATCCAGCCGTAGCCAAACCCATTCGCCTCGGCCCGCTTCGCCAGCTCGACCGACCGATCGAACCGGTGATCCGGCTTCAGGGTGATCCCGAACTTCATCGGTCTGCTGCCGTGGGCGTCACGCGGAAATCGTCAAATTCATACCGTCGCCGCACTACGGTGGTCGATCGGTCGCGGGGTGGGTCAGCTGCGGCGCTCATCCGGCATTACTCCCATGGGCGACTGACTGCGCGGCGTAATGCGGCGACGGTATGAATCTGACAACTCGGACTCCCCCGCCGGCCTCGAACGGTTCAGATTCACATGGATCGTGCGTCAGGGACGGCAAACCCGCTCCGAAGCGTCCAGATTCACACGAGGCGTGAATGGGGACGCTCCAACGGCCGGTATCCATGGGTAACGGACACCTGGGGTGACGTTCGACGATTCGCCCGCGGCGCATCGGTCTACGGACGAACCAGGTCGTCGTAGGCATCCGGCCGTCGGTCACGGTAGAACTGCCAGAGCTGGCGCACCTCGGTCACCTGGTCGAGGTCCATGTCGCGGACGAGCAGCTCTTCGGCGTGGGCGTCGCCCACGTCGCCGATGAACTGGCCACGCGGATCCGCGAAGTACGACTGGCCGTAGAAGTCGTTCTCGCCCAGCGGCTCGATCCCGACGCGATTGATGGTGCCGACGAAGTAGCCGTTGGCGACGGCGTGGGAGACCTGCTCGATCCGCCACAGGTATTCGCTCAAGCCACGCGAGGTGGCCGACGGGATGAAGACCATCTCGGCCCCGTTCAGGCCGAGGGCCCGAGCGCCCTCGGGGAAATGCCGGTCGTAGCAGATGTAGACGCCGACCTTGCCCACCGCGGTGTCGAAGACGGGGTATCCCATGTTGCCGGGGCGGAAGTAGAACTTCTCCCAGAAGCCCTTGACCTGGGGGATGTGGGTCTTGCGGTACTTGCCGAGGTAGCTTCCATCGGCGTCGATCACGGCGGCGGTGTTGTAGTAGATGCCCTGGGCGTCCTCGTCCTCCTCGTACATGGGGACGATGAGCACCATGCCGGTCTCCTTGGCGAGCTCCTGCATGCGCTTCGTGGTCGGGCCGTCAGGGATGTGCTCGGTGTACGAGAAATACTGCGGATCCTGGACCTGGCAGAAGTAGGGGCCGTAGAAGAGCTCCTGGAAGCACATCACCTTCGCGCCCTGGGCCGCTGCCTCGCGGGCGTACTTGATGTGCTTCTCGATCATCGACTCCTTGTCGCCGGTCCACTCCGCCTGGAGCAGCGCCGCGCGGACGATTCGCGCCATGAAGTTCGACCCTCCGATGAACCGGTGTCGGCTGGCTGGACGTCGGGAATGGAGCCGATACTCTACACCCGGGCCCATCCCGATCCGGCGCGTGCGACCACCCCCCGAACGGCCCGGCGGCCGCGGCGCTAGGCTTTCGGCCCGGTGAACATCCTCGACCTCCTCATCCTCGTCCTGCTCGTGGCCGGCCTGCTGTCCGGTATGCGGGCCGGATTCCTGGCGCCGGTGCTCGGCCTCATCGGCGCCGCGCTGGGCTTCGCGATCGCACTCCTGCTGGCGAGCGTTTTCCGCGAGCAGCTGGCTGAGATCGAGCAACCGCTCCGCGCGGTCGCGACCCTGGCAGTCCTCGCGATGTTCGTGATGCTCGGCGAGGCGAGCGGGGCCGCGCTCGGGGCGACCATGAGCCGCTCGATCCATCGCG
>JACCWY010000412.1 GCA_013697395.1 Chloroflexota bacterium
CCATCCGGGCCGAGGTGGGGGACCGGCTGCTCATCCGCTTCATCGGCTCCAACTCAGCCTTCATCCACCCGATGCACATCCATGGCGGTCCGTTCACCGTCGTCGCCACCGACGGTGTACCGGTGCGCGAGGGCGCACGCTTCGAGAAGGACACCGTCAACGTCGGTCCCGGTGAGCGCTACGACGTGGTGTGGACCGCTCGCGAGCCCGGGAAGTGGCTCCTTCACTGCCACATCAACCACCACACCACCAACGACAACGTCGACGAGGAGGGCGCAGGCGGCTTGACGATGATCATCGAGGTGTCCGGCGAAGGGTCATGAGCACGCTGCGACATTTGTTTCGGTCGACGCGTCGTCAGTGGACCAACCCATAGCGGCCTCCAGCGGAACGACACGACGCCCAGGGCGGCCGAGCTCAGGAGCAGCGCCGGCATGAGCAGCGGAAGGAGCGTCGAACCCGGTTCCGGCGCAGCTGTATTCGGCACCGGCACTCCCGCGACCGCGAAGCCTCCCCAAGGGTGATCGTCTCTGCCGGACCAAGCATGCCGTGGGCGGCGCGGTACGAGATTCCCTCAATAGAGGCCGGCGCGTTGACGTCAATCGGAGGCTGGAGTCAGTGGCCGGCGCTGGGGTTGAGATGAACGCAGCCGAAGCCGTGGTCATGGGGGATACGGTCATGACCCATGCGAGCTGCCCCGTGTGTCCCATACGTCCCATGGAGTCGTTTCTGAACCAAGATGGGACGCATGGGACGGTTTGCGCCGCATCCGGTATGCGGTACCAGCACTCATCTTTGGGCCCCGATTCCGGCTGGCTAAGCTAAGGAGTCAGCTGCTCGCGGGTGGTAGGCAGCAATCGGCGACGGAGGTTGGGGGTGTGTGGATCAATAGAACGTCCGTACGAACCGTGCAGCTACGCGATATCCTTTATCGGCGGCGGACTCCCACCCGTCTCGTGCGTGAATCGGTACAAGGACTGACTTCGCGTGTCTCAGCCCTCTCGGGCACGCCACTTCCCTGCATCGATCCTGGCTCGGCGGCAGGCTTTCGTGCGACGAACAGGATGTTGAAGCGCAGGAGCGAGTACCAGACGCGCTCGACCTCGAACGGCGCCAGCATGGCTCGCACCTCGGGTGGCCGGTACTCGTTGTGGAACGGCTCGTCGCCGGGGCAGGTGCTCGACAGGAAGCGCAGCTTCCAGATCGCCGACCGCGCCGGGACCGAGCCGATGAGGGTGCCGCCGGGACGCAGCACCCGGCGGATCTCGCGCAGCGCCTGCTCGGGGTAGGGGACGTGCTCCAGCACCTCCGTGCAGACGACCGTCCCGAAGGAGGCATCGGCGAAGGGCATCTTCTCGACGTCGCCCTGCACGACGTTGTGCTGCGGCAGTCGCTGCCGGACGAGTGCCAGATTGCGTGGGTTGAGATCGATGCCGGTGCTGCCGGGAGGCAGCCCGGCGAGGTTGAGGCCGGTGCCGCATCCGGCGTCGAGCATCGGCTCGCCGCTGCCGTACTTGCGGACGATGTTGCGGACCGCTCGGCGACGGTTACGGTGGAAGAAGGACTCCAGGCCCTTGACGTTGTCCGCGACGGCGACCCAGTCGTACTCCTCGATGTCGCGGTAGTAGTCCTTCACCCACTCCGCCCACTCACGCTCGGTCGCGAAGTCGTCGACCGTCTTCTCCGCATGCTGATGACCGCCCACAACTGACTCCCTGCCTACGACCCGTTGATCCCATCAGATCCAGCACCACCCGCGTGGTGGCTCGCCCTCGCTGGTGGTGTCGTCCGGGAGCGCCTGGCTGGCGCCGCTCGGCCGCTCGCAATCGGTGAACAGTATGCGCATGCGCCAGCCGTCAGGGTCGACCGGGACGGCTGTCAGCAGCGGCACGTACCACCCGAAGGTGGCCAGGATGAGGACCGCGTACCCCACCGCAGCAACGCGTCCCATCACCCGCTGCCATCCCCACGCCGCGAAGCACGCGAGCGCGAGGCACAGGAACGGGACCGTCGGCAGGAAATACCAGATGAAGGTCTGGCCGGCGCCCGCCAGGATCAGCCACGGCACGAAGGTGCCCCCCGCGGCGGCGAGGATGACCGGCTCGGGGGAATGAAGCCTCCAGCCTGACCTCCACCACGTGACGGCGAGGCCGGCGAGCGCCAGCAGGCCGGGCCACCACAGTGCGGGATTGCCCATCGCCAGGATCTCGCGATAGACCCCGCCACCGTCGTCGAACCAGTACGCCACCGGCCGCCGCAGCAGCGGCCAGGACCACGCCGGTGACTGGTAGGGGTGGTCCGGACCGGTGAGCCTGTGGAACTCGAGCATTGCGCGCTGGTGGTCCCAGATGCGCCACCACACCGACGCGGGATCCCACGGCAGCGCCAGCAGCTCGCCGGGCATGCGACCGGTGTAGCCAGCCACGTACACCAGGACCGGCACGATCCCGAGCAGGATGATGGTGGGGATCGCCTCCCGGCGCACGGCCGCGGCGATCGTCGCCTTCCACCCCAGGCCGGGCTCGCGTCGCCGCTGCGCGGCGATCTCCCAGGCGATGACGAGGCCAATGATCGCCGGCGCCACGTACGCTCCCGACCACTTGACCCCCACTGCCGCACCGAGGCAGGCCCCAGCCAGGAACCGCCACGGACGCCCGAGTGTCGCGCGCCGCCACCACGTCGGGTCCTCGAGATCGCGGACACGGTCGCGGTCGAGGACGATGAACAGCACGGTGCCGATGACGAACAGGGTGATGAATGCGTCGAGCATCCCGACGCGCGAATGGACGAGATGGAGGAAGTCGGTGGCGAGGAGCCCCGCGGCGGCGATCGCACCGACCGTCGCGGCCCGCCCCGCAGCCGCGGTGCGCAGCAGCCGCCAGGCAAGGAGGTAGACGAGCGCGACGCTCACGGTCCCGGCGACAGCCACCCCAACGCGCCAGCCGAAGGGCTCGTAGCCGAATGCGGCGATGCCCGAGGCGACCATCCATTTGCCGAGTGGCGGATGCCCGCGGCTGACGAGATCACTGATGCCGCAGACCTCGGGGCTGGCGAAGACGTACCAGCACGCGTCGCGCGCGTAGAAGATCTCGTCGAAGACCAGCTCGACCGGGCGGCTGAGGCTGACAAGCCGAACGATGGCCGCGCCCGCGACGATCGCAACCAGGGCGAGCGCGTCAATCCGGGTCCAACGCGTCAACGCGGGCAACCGAGCTTCGTCGATCTGTCAGCTCCTCCCGATCTGGATTCGGGCGCGGACGTGCGCACAAGGCACGCCTGGGCTCGTATGGTAGGCAAAGATGGTCCCGGCTCGTCGGGGGCCACGCACACGGGGAGGTGATCAACCATGGGTCTCGCCCGAACCGTCGCGGTGGTGTTCGGCGCCATCTACCTGCTGGTGGGCATCGTGGGCTTCGTGCTCGAGAATCCGCTGTTCGGCATCTTCGAGGTCAACCTGCTCCTTAACATCGTCCACATTGTTCTGGGCGCCATCCTGCTGTACGGCTCGATGTCGTACTCGGCGGCGGTCCAGGCGACGCGAGGAGTCGGTGCCGTCCTTGTCGTTCTCGGCATCCTCGGCTTCATCGTGGCGGACGGCTTCGGCCTCGTCCCGCTCGGTGGCAACGACATCTGGCTGCACCTCGGGACCGGCGCCATCCTCCTGGCCACGGGATTCATGGCCACCGACGAGCCCGCCGTGACCGTCTGACATCCATCCACTCCGCTCCGAAGCCCGGCAGGTTGGCCGGGCTTCGCATCTGATGGCGTCAGTCGTACCCGCTCGGCGCGGAGGCCGTCCCATCGGCGCCGGCGATCTCCTCCTGGCACGAAAGCGGATTGACCAGGGCCGGGTCGTCGTACCAGACGAGATGCCGCCAGTGATCCGAGATCGACGCCAGGCGCTCGCGCGCCTCAGGGTCGTTGGGCTGGAGCCAGGCGTCCTTCGGGCCGAGCCCGTGTCCCGGGACGTACTGGAAGCCCATCTCCCGGCCGGCGCACATGGTCACGACCGTGTAGGCGCCTTCCCATGAGCGGTTGATCCGCTCGACGGTCCAGCCGGGCAGCCGCTCCCCGATGACGCGGACCACGGCAGCCTTGCCGTGATCCGGAAGGGAGGGGACGGGGACGGTCAGGCTCAGGGCCAGGACACCGCCGAGGGCAACGAACGATGCGCCCGTCCGGATCGTGCGTCTGCGAAGTAGCGTCATGGAGCTCCCGGTGGCTGACGACCGCGACGGGGGGCGGGACCGGTTGCGGTGCTCGATGTCGTGAATGGTCGCCTCAGGGACACAGGTGCAGGATTCATACCGGCCTCTGCTAGACTCGGCAGCCAGCAACGGCCACCGAATCGGTGGCACGCGAGAGGCGGACCGATGAACTACGAGCTGTACATGGCCGAGGCGATCGCCGAGGCCCGACGCGGAGCGGAGGAGGGCGAGAGCCCGGTTGGGGCCGTCGCCGTCATCGACGACGCCATGATCGCACGCGACCACCACCGCGTTGCGCTGGGGGAGGACCCGACCGCGCACGCCGTGCTTCTCACCGTCCAGGCGGCGGCGCGCAAGCTCGGCACGCGCCGCCTGGCGGAGGCCACGATCTTCACCACGCACGAGCCGTGCGCCATGTGCGTCGGCGCGCTCGTCGAATCGCGTGTCCGCGCCCTCGTCTTCGCCGTGCCGGACCTTGACAACGGCGCCGCCGGCAGCGTCATCCAGCTCGCGCGTGACCCCCACCTC
>JACCWY010000417.1 GCA_013697395.1 Chloroflexota bacterium
GGAGCCCGTTCACGATCTCCTGGATCGTTCCTTCGCCGCCGACGGCGATGACGCGGTCGTGGCCCGCTGCCGCGGCCGCTGCCGCCAGCCCCTCGGCATGACCCCGGTGAGCGGTCACCTCGAGACCGGCCTCCGGTCGCGGCCCGAGCCGCTCGCGCAGCCACTCCACCCACTGCAGCGTGCGTCCGCCGCCGGCGGTCGGGTTGACGATGACGAGCGGGGCGTGCGGCACCGACCGATTGTCGAGTTGGCGTCAAGGCGGCGGGACCGCTACCGTGAGCGCCATGGACCGATGGCACATCCAGGTCGGACGCCTCGTCGGCGCCGCCATCGGCGCCTTCGCGGGCGTCGTCGCCGTCCAGCTGATGCGCCTGCGCCGCGCGGAGTTCCTTCCGGGCTGGCCGGGATTCCGGGTGAACCACCTCGTCGCGCCGGCGGGCGTCCCGACCTCGGCCATCCCGCTGACCCTGGTGGTGCTGGGCGACTCGACCACCGCCGGCGTCGGCGTCGACCGCGCGCAGGACGCGCTGCCCTACCTGCTCGCGCGCCGGATCGCGGTCGCCAGGGCTCGACCGGTGCGGGTCATCAGCTACGGGTGGGCCGGGGCCCGCATTGCCGACCTGCCGCGTCAACAAGTTGCCCACGCCGGCGGTGCCGAGCGGAAGCCGAACGAGAACAACCCGTTCCTGCCGGACGCCGACGTGGTCGCGATCGTCGTTGGTTCGAACGACGCGACCCACCAGACACCACCCGCGCAGTACCGCCGGAGCCTGCGCGACACGCTCGAGGCGGTCCGTGCACTGGCGCCGCGTGCTCGGATCGTGCTGTGCGGCATCCCGCGCTTCCGCGGGGCGCTCCGGGCATTCGAGCCGCTCATCTTCCTGGCGGACCAATACGCCCGCGTGCTTCGCCCGATCAGCCGCGCGGAGGCCGCGCGAGTCGGTGCCGCCTACGCTGACATCCATGCCCGCGTGCCGCCACTGATCGCGGGACGTCGGGACGTCCTCGCCCGCGATGGTTTCCACCCGTCGCTCGTGCTCTACGACGCGTGGGCACAGGTCATGTTCGAGGCACTCGAGCACAGCGACGCAGCCGCGGCCGAGCTGCCCTCCGCACCGATGGAGCCCGCCGGCGCCTGACGTGCCCTCCCGGTGCGCCGATCACTTGCCGCAGCCGCCCGATTGATGCGATGCTGCGCGCAACGATTCCTCAGCTCACTCACCGAGTGCCCTCGGGGGAGATCCGTGCGTCCTGCCGTCGTTCTGGTCACCCTGTTGGCGACGTTCGCCGCCAGCCTGAGCCTCGCCACGCCCGCGGCCGGCGCCGAGACGGCGGTCAAGGTCGCCATCATCGTCGGCCCGGTCGGCGAGGAGCTGACACCGGTCTATATCAGCCTGGCCGATTCGGCCGCCTCCGCGGCCGAGACGCGCGGCGCCAGCGTGGCCAGGGCCTACTCGCCCGATGCCACCGCGGAGAAGGTGCTCGCAGCCGTCGAGAACGCCGACATCGTCGTGTACTTCGGTCACGGGGTGGGCACGCCCAACCCGTACAGCGAGGTGGCCAGCGCCGAGACCATGAACGGGTGGGGCCTCACCGGACCGGGCGCCGACGGCGAGAGCCACGCCGACTCGTTCGCCGACGGTGCGCTGGCCTATTACGGCGAGGCCTGGATCGCCGAGCACGCCCGGCCGGCGCCGGGCTGGGTCATGATCTACTCCAACGCCTGCTACGCGCCGGGTGCGTCGGAGGGCTTCGACGACCCCGCCGACGAGGAGACCGCTGCCGGGCGGGTGTCGGCCTACAGCCGCGCCCCGCTGGGTGAGCTCGGCGCATCGGCCTATTTCGCCACCGACTTCTACGCCGGCGCCGCGCACCTGGTCGGGACGCTGCTCGACCAGCCCGACCTGCCGTACGGCGAGGTGTTCGCGACCGAGCCGAACTACGTGGCCGATGGCCTGACCCGCCTGCCCCATGCCGCCCTCGACGGCGCCGAGACATGGCTGCATCGAAGCGCCTACTTCGACGGCACCGAGGACTACTGGTACGCCTTCGCCGGCGACCCGACCGCCAGCCTCAGCGGGACCGGCGGCGAGCTGACCCTCACCGCCCTCGCGCCGCCCTTCGCCGAGATCGCGGCCGTCGACGGGCTCGCCACCGGCATGGCCTCCAGCTACGACGAGAGCATCGGCTGGGAGGGACAGCCGACGGTGGCGCTGCCACTCGACCTCGGTGGCGGCATCCCCAGTGGTGAGCCGCACGTCGTCCTCGTCTGCGCGGACCAGTGCGTCAGCCTGCCCGTCGTCGACTCTTGCCCGTGCTACGTGGGCACGCCCGACCAGCGTGTGGCGAACCTGTCGCACGCGGCCTGGGCCCTGCTCACCGACATGCCGCTCGAGGAGGGCCTCATTCGCGTCGAGGTCCACCTCTCCCCCATCGCGAACCCCGGCCCGAACTCCGACGCCTGAAAGGCGCGAGGTCAGGTGACGGTCACGCGGATCGTGTGATGGCCGCGAGCGCCGTCAGGGGGCGGCGGGGTCCGCATGTCGGTCTGCACGTCGCCACGACCGTCCGTGGCGCGCACGCGCAGCAGGTGCTCCCCGGCCGTCGCCTCCCAGCGATGGACGAACTGGACCCAGGTGGCGTCCGAGATCGGGTTGCTCAGCTCGGCGGACTGCCAGCCGCGCTCGTCGACCTGCACCTCGACTCCGCTCACGCCCCGGTCGGGCGCCCACGCGACGCCGGCCACCGCCACCGCGCCGGCCGCGACCCGTGCCCCGTTGCTCGGCACGTCGATGCGTGACTGGGTCAGGATCGGCGCCTGCTTCGACCATCCGAGCGGAACCCAGTACGCGTCGAAGCCCTCGAGCGTGGTCAGCTCGATCTCGGTCAGCCATTTCGTGGCGCTCACGTAGCCGAACAGGCCGGGCACGATCAGGCGCGCGGGGTACCCGTGATTCGGCGGCAGCGGCTCGCCGTTCATGGCCACCGCGACGAGCGCCTCCCGACGGTCGGCGATGGCGTGGGCCGTCGGGAAGCCGACGGTGAAGCCGTCGACCGCCCGCCCCACGATCTGCGTGGCCTCGGGCCGCACGCCGGCGCGCTCGAGCAGCTCCTTCAGCCGGACGCCGCTCCACAGCGCGTTCCCCACCAGGTCGCCGCCGACCTCGTTGCTGACGCAGGCGATGGTCACATATTGCTCGTGGAGCGGGAGCGCGAGGAGCTCGTCGTAGGTGAGCTCGAACGGCCGGTCGACCATCCCGGTCACTCGCAGCCGCCACGTCGCGAGGTCTGGGCGCGGGACGAGCAGCGCGGTGTCAATCCGGTAGAAGTCGCCGTTGGGGGTCACGAGCGGGCTCAGTCCCGCCACGTCGAGCGCCGAGCCCGCAGGAGGAGGAGGCGCCGCCGAAGCCGGCGCAGGGACGTCGCCGGCCTGGGTCGACGCGATGAGCCGACCGCGGTCGAGGAGCGCTCGTCCCAGCACGCCGCTCGTCGCGGCCAGACCGGCGACCGCGATGGATGCACCGATGAAACGGCGACGGCCCCACGCGGGCATCTCGGCCTCGGCCTGATGCCCGCGCTCTGCGGCCAGCCGGAGCAGCCACGACAGGATCCCGATCGCAATGCCGACGGCCGCCACCGCCACCAGCAGCGTCGTCACCGGCTCGGCCAGGGGGTCGCGCAGGCCGGCACCCAGCGCCAGGAGCCCACCACCCACGAAGGCGAGGCGCGCCAGGCCGAAGTGTGTCCTCGCCAGCAGCCCGAGCCCCGCAGTGATGGCGATCGCCACGCCGGCGATGAAGAAGTTCAGGATCAGTTTGTCTGCTTCTCCGAAGAGTTCGACCACGAACTGCTTCGCGCCCGGCGGCTGGAGCGCGATGACGAGGTCGCCGACGGCGATGATCGGGCTCGCCGCGCCGGGCAGTGCACCCGCCAGCAGCTCCGCGCCGCCGAGGGCCGCTGCGCCGGCCGACAAACCGGCTATGGCCGCCGCACGGCGGCTGGGTGTATGGTGGGTCGGAGGTCGCGTCGTCATCAGCGTCACTAAGCGTACGCGCGAGGGAACGCCTCGCACGTGTCGAACTGACACCCACGGGGACGCAACCCGACGGGCGGCATCGCGCTTGCTGGAGGTGGTGGGTGGCCGGAATGCTCTGGGTGAGCGATCGAGAGCCCGGGATCCTGGACCTGTTCGCCGAGCTCCTCCCCGAAGCCGAGGTGCTCATGCCGGACGAGCTGCAGGCACGCCTCTCCCTCGGGCAGCGGCCCGATGCCCTGATCATCGACGGCACGCAGCTGCTCGAGCTGCCCGCCCGGACCCGCGCCAAGCTCCTCGACCTGCCGCGGCTCCTGATCTGTACCGGCATCATGCTGGGGTCCATACCGATGAACCTCATCGCCGGCCCCGGCGTCGCCGTCCTCGCCAAGCCGTTTTGCGTCGAGGACCTCGAGGCCGCTGTCGAGTGGCTGCGCGGCGCGCCCGGCGCGCTGCCGACCCCGTCGCTTCCCTTCGCGGCCCTCGTCCAGCGCCGCCGCCCGCGACGCCCGCGAGGACGCCTGCCGGCGCACTGATCCCGGCCTATCATCGGCCGCATGCCCGACCGGATCGACCTGCGCTCGGACACCGTGACCGTGCCGACCCCCGCCATGCGGCGCGCCATGGCGGAGGCCGACGTCGGCGACGACCAGTACGGCGAGGATCCGTCGGTGAACCGTCTCCAGGACGAGGTCGCCACGCTCCTCGGGACTGAGGCGGCGCTGTTCCTGCCGACCGGCACGATGGCCAACCAGGTCGCCCTGCGCAGCCTGACTCGGCCGGGCGACGACGTGCTCGTGCCGACCGAATCGCACCTGGTGCTGCACGAGACCGGGGCCGGCGCCGCGAACGCCGGGGTGCAGTTCAGCGTGATCGGCGCCGCCGGCACCTACGACGGCGATGGCGTCCGCGCCGCCATCAAACCGGCGGGGCACATCGTCTATCCGCCGACCACGCTGCTGGTGACGGAGAACACCCACAACCGCGCCGGTGGGATCGTGTTCCCGCCAGAGGACCTGGCGGACGCGCTGGCGGTCGCGCGCGAGCATGCCTTGGCCGCCTACCTCGACGGCGCGCGTCTGCTGAACGCGGCGATCGCGAGCGCCCGTCCCGCGCGAGAGCTGAGCGCGGGCTTCGACCTCATCGGGATCTCGCTCAGCAAGGGCCTGGGGTGCCCGGCGGGCTCCATGCTGGCCGGCTCGCGAGACGTCATCGGACGCGCCCACCGCTATCGGCGGATGGCCGGCGGAGCGATGCGGCAGGCCGGAATCCTGGCGGCTGCCGGCTCGCACGCGCTCGCCAACCACGTCGGGCGGTTGGCGGATGATCATGACAACGCGCGACTGCTCGCGACGGAGCTGCTGCGCGGCGACGACGTCGAGCTCGACCCTGCGACGGTGCAGACGAACATCGTCCTGTTCCACCTGGTCGAGCGGCGCGGCGTCCCCGATGCAGTGACATTCGTCGAACGCTGTCGGGACCGCGGCGTGCTGCTGAATGCCTTCGGGCCGCGCACGGTCCGCGCGGTCACCCACCTCGACGTGACGGCGGAGCAGTGCCGCGCCGCCGCCGGCGTGATGCGCGCGGTAGCCGACGGCCGCTGATCGGCCCGGCTAGACCTGCTCCATCGGCTCGACCTTGGCATCGGGGTCGAGCTTCAGCGAGGCGGAGTTGATGCAGTAGCGCAGCCCGGTCGGCTGGTCGCGGGCATCGTCGAAGATGTGGCCGAGGTGACCCCCACAGCGGGCGCAGTGCACCTCGGTGCGCGTCATGAAGAACGCTCGGTCCGTCTCCGTCTCGACCGCGCCCTCGTCCGCGGGCTGGTAGAACGACGGCCAGCCGGTACCCGACTCGAACTTGGTGGCTGCGTCGAAGAGTGCGGCTCCGCAGCCGGCGCAGCGGTACACGCCGGAGCCGTGCTCGTCCCAGTACGCCCCGCTGAAGGCGCGCTCGGTTCCCTTCTCGCGCAGCACGCGGTACTGCTCGGGCGTGAGCTCCGTCCGCCAGTCCGCCTCTGACTTCGTGATCTTCTCGGTGGTCATGCATCAAGCGTACGTGCAATTCGGCGATTCGTCTCACCCGGTATCGCCCGCATGTCGCATCGGCGTCCCCGGTGGAGGACCGATGCCATGGCAGGTCCCTCGACCAACCATCGATCCATCATGTTCAGCCAGCCGTCCACCGAGCCGGTCGTCCGGGCATCTCAGCCCGGCATCGGACTGCAGGTCACCCTCCTTGTCATCATCCTGGCGTCTGCCGTGACGCTTGTCGCCGTCCGGCCGTTGGGGGGCTTTCCCGGCGGCCAGCCGCCGCCGGTCGAGCCGTCACCAACCACGTCGCCGCGCGCGACGCCCACGGCGTCTCCCAAGCCGAGCCCGACGCCGACGCCGGTCCTGACCCCATCACCCTCGCCCGTTCCCACGGCCGTCCCGCCGCCCGCTCCGGCGCCGACGGTGTCGCCCGTGCCGGCGCCGCCCCCGCCGACATCCGGGCTGCCGGCCTGCCAGTACGGCAACGTGCTCACCGCGCATCGCGACTACGCGGAGTGGGCGATCACGCTCCTCGATACGACATACCACGTCGGCGGCGACTACGCTCCCTACGATCTCGTCGACAGCTCGATTGTCGGGCTGAACGGCGGGTACGCCGTCCGCAGCATCGTGGTCGACGACCTGCGGGCGATGGCCGACGCAGCACGCGCCGCAGGCGTCCCGATTCAGCTGGCGAGCGGCTATCGCGGCCACGCCCAGCAGCAGGCAACCTTCGAGTACTGGGTCAGCGTCGGCGGGTACGAGCAGGCGCTTCGCACGAGCGCGCGGGCAGGCCACTCGGAGCACCAGCTCGGCACCGCCGTCGACGTCACCAGCGCGGGCGGCTCGCCTCCATGGGAGTACGCCGACTGGGCGAGCACGCCGGCCGGTGCCTGGATGGCCGCCCATGCCTGGCGCTACGGGTTCGTCATGATCTATCCGCCGGGCACCTTCGACCTGACCTGCTACGACTACGAGCCCTGGCACTACCGCTACGTCGGGCGGGGCCTGGCCGCGGAGATCGTCGGCACCGGGCGCACCGCGCGCCAGGTCCTGTGGGAGCGCCAGTAGCGCCGGGTATCCTTGGCCGGATGTCGGCCACACGGATCCTCCTGGCGCCCGGCGCCTCCGGCACGATCGAGGGGCTGCGCCAGCACGAACGAGGCCTCGTCGCCCGCGGCCTCGACGTGCGTCTCGTCGACCTCCCCCGCGGACGTGCCGAGCGTGCCCTTCCCGTCTATGGCAACGCGCTCGACGACGAGGACGCAGCGGCCACCGTCGTCGGCGGTCATTCGTTCGGCGGCCGGGTGGCGTCGCTGCTCGCAGCCGAGCGGGACGTCGCCGGCCTCGTCCTGCTCTCGTACCCGCTCCACGCGCCGGGGCGTCGAGAGGCATGGGACGAGCGAACGGCACACTGGCCGCGAATCACGATCCCCGTGCTCCTGCTGTCCGGCGAGTCGGACCCGTTCGCCGACCTGACGCTCCTGCGCGGCGCGGTCGAGAAGCTTCCGAACCACACGCTGATCACCTATCCGCGTGTGGGACACGGGCTTGCTCCAGTCCTCGATCCCGCCCTCGACCAGGTCGCCGACTTCATCCGGCGCCATACCTGACGAATACTGGCAGGATTCGGCCTGCGGACTTCGACCTCGCAGCCTACTGGGCCGAATCGATCAGCGCGTACGAGCGCGATGCTCCGCGCGTGACGGTCACGCTCAGGATCGACCCGGCCGTCATCGGCGTGCTGGCCGATGCCGTGGGCAGCCAGGCCGTCCGTGCCGCCGAGACGATCCCCGCGACGGACCCGGAGGGATGGGTCCACCTCCGCGTCACCGCGGACTGGCCCGACGAGGTGCCGGGTCGGCTGATCGCGCTCGGCAGCCGGGCCGAGATCCTGGGTCCACCGGAGGTCCGCGAGCGCGCCCTCACCCTCGCCCGGCGCGTCCTCGAACGCCACGGGGTGCTCTAGCGCCGGTCGATTTTCTTCGCGGGCGGGCGCACCCACCGGATCGATCGGTCCCGCTTCACGAGGCGGCGCCGAAGGTGCTCGGCAACGAAGCGCTCCCTGTCATCGGCGAGCGCGCGGATGAGGTCCTGGCTGATCATCGGTCCCTTCCGTCCACTTCATGTCGTACCCCACGACGATACCGCCGATTGCTGCCAGGTCCTGTCATGTACTCGAGAGGATCACGAGAAAGGCTCCAACGATCGTCGTCAGGAGCGAGACGAGCAGCCATCCGACGAGGGCCACGAGCACGACGATGGCCGCGACCAGCCCCAGCAGGACGAGCCACTCGTCGCGCGTCGACGCCTCCGGCTGCTCGAGATGACGGCGCATGAGCCCGAGGTTGCGCGTGTTCGCCTTGAACCACAGGTCGAACGCGTCACCGGCGACGGGGATCGATCCGACGGCGAGGTCGATCGCCGAGTTGGCAAGCATGCGGGCAACCACCACCCGCGGCAGCCCGAGGCGGGAGGCGCGCCAGATGACGAACAGGCCCAGCCCGCCGCTCACCAGGTCTCCGACCACGGGGACGAAGCCGATGACCGCATCGAGCCCGAAGCGGCGGCCACCCGTGCCGGGCACGGGGATGCTGTTGTCGAGGAACCACGCCAGTGTCTCGACCTCGGCCAGCGCGCGCGACCGATCCGGCCGCTCCCGCGGAATGCGGGTCACTCGTGCCATGAGCCGAGGACATGCACGACCGATGCCCCGTGAAGTTGACGCGTGCGGCAGACTGGCGGGCATGAACGCCATGCGACCCGCCGTCGGCAGCGTGCCGGCTCCTCCCGCCGCCGCGCGTGTTCCCCTGCTTGGCGTGCTCCGCGCGCTGCTCATCGGCGAGGTCGCGCTCGGCGTCGGGGTCGCCATCGTGCTGAGCGTCCTGGCCGGCGAATCGTCGCAGGCCACCGAGGAGACGCTCCGCTTCGCGGCGGGCGGCGCATTCCTCGTCGCGATCGCGGCCGCCATCGCGGCGCGCGGAGCACGCCGTCGTCGTGCGTGGGCATGGACCCTGTCCGCCGTCCTTCAGCTCCTCGTGGCCATTGGCACCGGCATCGCCGTCATCGTCGCGACGTGGCACCCTGCCTACCTCGCCGGCTTCGCGCTCGCCGCCGCCGTGATGCTGGTCCTGTCGACCGCGTCCGTGCGCCGGGCGCTCGGCCAGGAGTGACGGCTGGCTCGTAGACTGGCACGGATGGACCTCGTCATCCGCGAGGCCGCGGCCCCGGACTTCGAAGCCGCCGCCGACGTGGCCGTCGCCGCCTACCGAACGATCGATCCGGAGCTCGGCGGGTACGAGGCGCGCCTGCGCGACGTCGCGGGCCGCACCCGGCACGCAACCGTGCTCGTCGCCGTCGATGACGGGCGAGTGATCGGGACGGCGACGTACGTCGGTGACCCGGCCAGCCCGCTGGCCGAGTCGGACGATCCTGGCGACGCGGGCCTGCGGATGCTCGCCGTGTCGCCCGATGCCATGGGCCGCGGCGCGGGCACGGCGCTGGTGGAGGAGGCGATCGCACGGGCGCGCAGCGACGGGCGGCGCCGGCTCGTTCTCCTGTCACGCCACACCATGAAGGCGGCGCACGCCATCTACGATCGGCTCGGGTTCGAGCGCGAGCCCGGGCTGGACGAGACGTGGGATGGCGGCACGCTCCTGGGATTCGCGTTGCGGCTTTCCTGACAGGCGCCGTCAGGAATCACGCCTAGACTGAGCGAGATGGCGATGACGAATCCGCACGATCCCGGTCCGGACGCGGCCTACGAGCGTGGCGAGGCGCATGCCATCGCCGCGCGGGAGCCGCTGAAAGTGGCGGACGCCACCGTGCGCATCGGCACGGCCTCCTGGACCGATCCGACCATGACCGCTCCCGGTGTGTTCTACCCGCCCGACGCCAGCACGGCCGAGGATCGGCTCGTGTACTACGCGAACCAGTTTCCGATCGTCGAGGTCGACGCGACGTACTACGCGCTCCCGGCGCGACGGACCGGCGAGCTGTGGCTGGAGCGCACTCCGCCGGAATTCACGTTTGACATCAAGGCCCACGCGCTCATGACGGGACAGCCCTCAGAGGTGAGCCGCCTGCCGAAGGACCTGCGCGAGGAGCTGCCGCCCGAGATCCTCGACAAGAAGCGGGTGTATGCCCGCGAGCTGCCAACCCCGATCGAGGACGCGATCTGGGCGCGCTTCATGGATGGCATCGAGCCGCTTCGCAGCTCGGGCAAGCTGGGTGCCGTGTTCCTCCAGTACCCGCGCTGGTTCTTCCCGACCAATGAGTCGCGCGACGAGATCGTGAAGGCTCGCGAGCGACTGGGTGACACGCCGTTCGCCGTCGAGCTGCGACACGCCAGCTGGTTCAACGAGAAGAACGCCGATCGCACCCTGCGCTTCCTCGAGAAGTACGAGATCCCGTTCGTCATGGTCGACGCACCACCGGGAACGAAGTCGTCGGTGCCGCCGATGACAGTCGTCACGTCGCCGAAGCTCGCCGTCGTCCGATTCCACGGCCGTCGCACCGAGACGTGGGAGAAGTCCGGCATCCCGGTGGTCGAGCGATTCCGCTACCTGTACAGCGAGGATGAGCTGAGCGAGTGGGTCCCGCGCATCCGCGACGCGGCCGGCCAGGTCCCGGAGCTGCACGTCCTCATGAACAACTGCTACGCCAACTACGGGACCACGAACGCGCGCGAGATCGCCGACCTGCTGGCCGCCGAGGTGCCACGGCTGGACGCCTGAGCCGGTACGCTACCGGGGTGGTGGGGAAGGCGCGCGCACCGCTCGGGATCGTCCTCTCCCTGCTTCTCGCGGCCTGCACGTACCCGCTCCAGTCCCCGACCCCGCGGCCGACGCCGTCGCCCTCCGCCACGCCATCACCGACGCCGATCTCGACCCCCTCGCGCTCCCCCACGCCGTCACCGACGCCGGAGCCCATCGCTCCGGACTTCGATGCGGGCGAGATTGTCGGCACGTCGATCGACGGGCTGCGGGTTCGCGGCCTGCCGGGCGCCGATCGCCCCATCGTCACCGGCCTGCTGCCGCTGGCCTTCGAGCTCGAGGTGATCCTCGGGCCTGTCCCGGTCGACGGCCTGGCGTGGTACCTCGTTTCCGACGCCGATGGTCGCGAGCCTGACTTCGACGAGGGCTGGGTGGCGGCTGGCTACGAGCCGGAGCCACTCCTGGTCGCCTCCGGCCGGCGCGCCGAAGGATCCACCGCCGTCGCCTCGATGGCACAGATCGGCGACGCGGAGCAAGGGCCCATCGAGATCGGCGAGGGCGACCACGCCATCCGCTGGATCGGGCTCGATCCGGAGCGGCGGCGGTGCGCGTTCGCCGTCTCCATTGCCCCCGCCGGTGGCGGGGATCCCGTGCCAGCCATCCGTGCCACGATCGGCACCGGCATCGACCGCGGAACGCTCCAGCCCCAGTCGTTCGGAGCCCTGGCGCTGCGCGGACCGGTGTTCGTCAGTGTCGTCTCCGACTGCGCCTGGGCGCTGACGATCGTGCGCGTGCCGCCCACCGCGACGCCGGAACCCTAGCTGCTCAGCGGTCGGCGTTACGGAGCGACTCGTTCAGATCTTCGACCTCGGGATCGAACATGGCGCACTGGAAGATGCGATCTCCGGCATTCCACCCCTCTTCGATGGGAACGAAGTGCACGAAGTCGAGCCGCGATACCTCGAAGGCGCGCCCGACGTAGTCCTCGAAGGCCGGCACGCACTCCTCGAAGACGAAGCCGAGCATGGCGTCCTCGGTCGGGTAGGTGCTCGAGCCGGTCCACGTCGCGACGTGGAACATCTCGTACTGGTGGCCCTCGTCGCAGCGGCGCGCGTCGACGGAGCTGATCTCGTCCTCGATCTCCGAGTTGAAGCAGTCGCCGACCCGCAGGTCCTCGATCGAGAGGGTGCCGCCGGCCGCGATCGATCCACCATCGTCCCGCCGCGCCGACACGACATACCCGACCAGGAGCACGAGCGCCAGAGCGGGGACCCACCAGTAACGCAGCCAACGCCTCCAGCCGGCGGGCTCGGGCGCTGCCGTCGTGGCGGCCTGGGCCACCCACGTCGACTGGTCCGCTTCGGTCGCTTCCGCGCCGCGAAAGAGGCCGCAGCGCTGGCAGGCCGAATCGGTACTTTCGTTGTCCGCGAAGCATCGCTTGCAGACCCATCGCTCGTTCACGGCGCCACCTTAGCGCGTCAGCGCCGCAGGGCGAGATGGAACTTTCGTACGAAGACTTCCTGCTGACGCGTCTCGACCGCCGTGGGATGACGGACCTGCCTCACACGGGCGATCGCAGCAGCCGGTTCCCAGCCTGCCGCGACGAGAGCGCTCGCCACGACGGTCCCGCTGCGGCCGACCCCGCCCATGCAGGCCACGGCCACGTCGCCGTCAGCCCGCGCCGCCGTGATCGAGGCCACGATCGCGCCCATGGCAGGCTCGTCCGGCGGCGTTCCACCATCCGGCATCGGATGGCGGTCCACCTCGATCCCGATTGCCGCGGCGCGACCGACGATCGCGGGGTCCCCCCAGCGACGAAGCTCGTCATCGTCCACCAGGAGCATGATCCTGACGACGCCGGCCGCGCGCAGCGCGGCGAGGTCCTGGTCAAGGTCCGCGCGATAGACGCGCCCGGGGTATCGGATCGACGGCCCGTGCTTGCCCGGCAGCGCCGTCATCCCGACGCGGCCGGCCAGGTCGTCGGCGAAGTCGGAGGCGGGGATCCAGTCGATGGGCGGTGGCGGATCCTGCGCCGCTGCAGGCACCTAGTTGAGCTGCCCGTTGCCGAGCGCGCAGAAGTGGCCTCGAGGGTCCAGCGGCTCGCCGCAGAACGGGCACGCGGGCCGGCCTGCGACGAGCAGGGCCTCCGCCCGCTGGACGAACGCGCGCGCCGCCGGCGGGTCGAGCCTGACCCGCAGCAGGTCCGGCCCATCGTCGGCATCGTCGGGCAGCTCGGCATACTCGCCGTCGTCCGTCGGCGTCTGCGCCTCGATCA
>JACCWY010000444.1 GCA_013697395.1 Chloroflexota bacterium
CCGGCATCCACATCGCCACGGGGAGCGGAGGCGGCCGCATCTCGGCGATCGCCACCCTGATCGGTTTCTGCGTCAGCGGCGCCGGAGCGGGCGCGCTCTGCGTCGCGACGGGCGTGGTGCAGGCGCCTGGGTGGATCATCGGACAGGAGGCGAAGCCGGCCAAGCCGCGCGCCGACGCGCCCGTCCGCAAGCCGCGCGAGCCGGCGCGGCTGGACGCATCCGTGCGGGCCGCCGAGGTGGTCGAGACGGCGACGCCGGCGTCCACGCCTTCGCCGGCCGCTCCGAAGGCGCCTCCGCGGAAGCGCCGCGACGACCCGAGCCAGGGCACGGCTCCACGATCACACGAATCCACAGCGATCGCCGACGCACCGCCGGAAGCCGTCGCGGAGTTCTCGCTCGAGCAATCCGGTACCGAGACCGACCCGACCCCAGACCTCGCGCCGGCCATCGGCGGCGGAGAGTTCACGCCATGAGGAGGATCTTCATGAAGCGGCTGTTCGTTCTCGCCCTGGCAGCGCTGTGGCTGTCCGCGCCCACGTCGGCTTCGGCGGGCTCTTACGAGGTCAAGGCGTGCTACTCAGTGCCCGGAGGGGGCTCGATCGGCAACGGCTCGTGGGCGCAGCAGTCGGACTCGTTCACCGCCGCCTACACCGACTGTCCGGGCGACGGGATCGTGAGCCGCATGACCGGAGGTCCCGGCACCGCGCCCTACGGCGCCGGCGCTCGCCACACCTTCACCGCGCCGGCCGGAAACGCCGTGGTGCGCTTCCGCGGGAACATAAAGATCGAAGGCCGCAACGGCTGGTACGGCGGCTTCGTCGACACCACGCCACAGTGGATCTGGTGCGGGAACAACTGCAGCTCCTGGGGCCAGCACTGGGGCTTCGACGTGGGCATGGCCACGGCGCAGCTCTCCGCCCAGGTCACGTGCGGCAACCTCGGCGGCTGCCCGCGCTCGGCCCTCGACGGCATCATCGCCATGCGGGAGGTCATCGTCACGGTCGGGGACAACGCCCCACCGGCGGTCGCGATCACGGGCGGGTCGGCGACGGCGGGCGGATGGCGCAGCGGGAACCAGGACGTGCACTACTCGGCGAGCGATCCGGCGGGGATCCGGGGGGTCGAGGTGTTCGTGGATGGTCAGAAGCGCGCGGGTGCCCCCGGCAGCTGCAACGAATGGTCCGCCCGGCCATGTGACGACGCCGGCGGCGGGCTTCCGCTCCCGGCCGAGTACTTCGCGGGGGACGGACGGCACGCGGTGACGTTGCGGGCGGTCGACGCCGCCGGGAACGGTCAGGTGGCGACTCGCGACCTACTGATCGACCACACGGCGCCGGCGCAGCCGATCGACGCCCAGCTGATCGGCGGCGACGGCTGGCGTGCCGCGAACGCCTTCGCGCTGCAGTGGCGCAATCCCGGCCAGACCGCCGCGCCCATCGGCGGCGTGCGCTACACCGTCTGCCATGCCCGAGACCCGGTCGCAGCGTGCCCGCCGCGCGTGCAGCGCGCACGCTCGATCCAGTCGCTGACGAACCTGGCCGTCCCCGGCCCGGGCGAATGGCGGGTCAAGCTGTGGCTGGAGGACGAGGCGGGCAACGCCGACCCCGAGCGCTCGGTGGCCATCTCGGGGCTGCGCTTCGACGACGCCCCGCCCGCGCTCGCCTTCGCGGAGGCGGAGGCGTCGGACCCGACGCAGATCCGCGTCAGGGCGACCGACCGGACCTCAGGGATCGCAGAGGCGTGGATCGAGGCGAGGCGCCGGCGCGAGACCAGCTGGCGGTCGCTGCCGACGGTGCTCGGGACCACCGGCTTCTCGACGATCATCGACGACGAGACGATGCCGAAGGGCGAGTACGAGCTGCGGGCACGGGCGAAGGACCTGGCCGGCAACGAACGGACGACCCAGACCCAGGACGACGGCAGCCCGGCGACGAGGACGCTGCCGCTGCGGATCGGCACTCGACTGGCGGTCGGCAGGCCGAAGCGGGTTCGCGCCAGGGGAGCGCGAGGCAAGCGCCGCTACCGCACGATCCTGCTCGTGCGGCCGAAGGCCAGGTACGGACGAACCATCCCGCTGAGCGGACGGCTCACGACACCCGGAGCCAACCCGCTGGTCGGCGCGGCCGTCGAGGTGTGGGAG
>JACCWY010000476.1 GCA_013697395.1 Chloroflexota bacterium
TGAGCCATTACCGTAAGCGGCCCATCACCGGTCGAGCGGTGTCCACACCAGCGTCTCCGGATGAAATTGGCTCCACGCGAACCAGAACGCCTCGTGCGCCGGCAGCTCTTCTCCGCCGCGGAGCTGCGCGCGGAGCCCACCCGCATCCGCCACCAGCTCGACCACGCCCAGGACGACCTCGCGCCCGGCAGCCAGGGACGAGGTCGCCTGCTCGACTGGAAAGGCGACGGGCTGCCCATCGGGGTCCACCGCCCCGACGACCCTGGCCTGGGGGGGCAATCGTAGGTCGGCCTGGCCGATCGGGAAGATCGGCCCATCATCATCACGGCCGCCGAGCGGGTCCTCGGGGTAGCTGCGCCCGATCCCGCCATCCCGGGCCACGATCATGGTATCGGGGTGGGCGACCTTCCACTCTCCCCAGCTGCTCACGACGACGCTGGTCTGTTCGAGCACCAGGCCGATGTCCTCCAGCGGCCCTGAGATTGCCCGTCCGACAAAGGTGTCGAACACCGAGCCGGTGACGAGGTCGAACATCACCTTGTTCGAGCGGGACAAGAGCCCCGAGGTCCTCAGGACGGGCGTCTCGACGCCCTCGGGCACCGCATCGGTCAGGTAGGCCTGTGGGGATCCGCACAGGGTGCAATACGGCATGCCGATCCGCCGCCCGCCGATGGTGACGTTGACCATCTCGTGCACCTCCATGATGTTCTTCGGGAAGGCCACCGCCTCGTCGCCGACCACTACGCCGAACACGATGCGGTCGTCGGCGTACCAGTCGCCCTCGGCGGCGGGAGTGAGGGCGGGGTCGTCCAGGGCGGGGATGCAGCCGCGAGGACAGGGACGACGATCTCCAAGCTCCCGATCGTCGATGAAGACACCGCCCCACGAGACGAGGCGCCAGTCGATCGCCGAGTCAGAGTCCGCGAAGAATGGCTCCCATGCTGGCTCGACGGCCAAGAAGAGCGCTGCCTTTCGCTCCTGGTAGTTTGGCGGCGCGGGCAGGTCCCACGCGATCAGCAGGTTCGTGACCGCCAGCCACGCCACCGTCTCGAACCGATCGTCGCCGCGCGGATCGACACCGGTAAGATCGGCGAAGGCCTGGACGAGCGCCTCCGCCTCGGTCCCAGCCTGGATGAATCTGAGGAGGTCCGAGATGATCCACGCCAACCTGGCGTCATCGGACCCGGCGAGCATGTCGAGCGCATCCCGATCGAGTGCGCCCGCGAGGATCGTCGAGACGAGGCGGTCGAGCGCCTCGCTGACGGACGGATCGAGCGGCCCATCCGGGACGGCCGGCGGATCAGGCCAAGGCAGGTCGACCGTTGAGGTCGCGGAGGCCTCCCCCTGGCTTTCGAGCGGCGAGGGCGGCTGGAGGTCGCCACTGGGCGCGCCAGGCTGATCTGTCGCCGTGCACGCGCTCGTGAAGACAAGGATCAACACGAGCGCGGTTCTCCCGCGCATGATGCAGATTCTGGGTGCCGAACATGACGAGAACATGACGGCCCTGGCGCCTGCTCCCGTCCTCGCAGCGCTCCAACATCGGGAGCCCGCACCTTCTCATCAGGGTTGATAACCGCGTCATGGGTGACGGCCGCATGCAGCCTAACGACGCATGAGACGGTGGCCGGCGGCACAAGCCTGCCGGCCACCGGTGGCGTGGGTCAGCCGACGCGGGTGATCGTCACCAGCGTCACCGGATCGGTCCAGCCATGGACCGCCGGCAGAAGATCGGCTCGGCCCGCGATGCCGGGGTGGTGGTGGATGACGCCGCCTTCGGCCAGGGCCGGATCACTCATCCCGGTGCCAGGCTCACCCGACGAGACGCCCATCAGCGGCTGGCAGGGAGGCACGATGTCGGCGAAGTCCTCGGTGTTGACTTCGGTGCCGGCGTCGTAGCTGGCGGTGGCGACGCTCAGCGAGTCGCCGACCTGGTTCGGCAGGCGCAGCCGGTCGATGCCGGTGAACCCGTCGTTGGTGCAGATCAGCATCGACGCATAGGAGAGGAAGCGGGCTCCAGGATCGGCGTCGATGGTCAGCGTCACCTCGTCGCTGAGGGTGCCGGACATCGGCGACCCGGCCGGCACCAGCGGCTTTGGCGCTCCAGCGGCCACGAAGTGCGAGACCTTCGGGTCCGCCTCGAGCGCTGCGATGAGCGGGCCGAGATTCCCGTTCTCGGCGATCTCCTTGACCCCGAAGCTGGCCGGCTGCCCGACGCTGAAGATGCCGGTGCCGCCGCTATGCGTGGCGATCAGCGGCGGGGTGAGTGGCTGGCCACCGGTGACCAGCTGGATGCTGACCTCGTAGGTGCGGGTCGACCCGGCGGCGGCCGGAACGGCCAGCGCCAGGGTGAGTCCGGCCGTCGCGGCGATGGCGACGGACCGTCGCAAGAGCTTCTGCATCGGTGTTCCTCCTGGTACAAGCTGGAAGGCACGAAGGCGCGGTTGGGCGCCAACGAAGGCCAGCATGACAGTCGAACGTGACGAGCCGTTGGCGGTTCGATGACGGAACGATGAAGTTCAGCCCTCGCTCGTTGCTACGGCTGCCAGACACGGGTGTCCGGCCGAAAGACCGCCCAGGCGAACCAGAAGGGCGAATCGGCGACGAGAAGCTGGAGTTGGGTGCCTTCAAGCTCGCCGGCCGTGGCGCGGCCCTCGAACGTCCAAGCCGATCCCGTCTCGACGTCCCGCATCAGGCCAGCGTCGGTCTCGAACGTGAGGGTGCGCCCGTCGACCTCGCGGCTGAATGCGTTGGCGGCACCCACGATCTCGCCGCCAGCCACGGTCGGGCCGCCCAGGCCCGAGGCTGCTCCGTCGGCCCAGACGACGACGATCGGCTCGCCGCCGACCTCATCGTTGAGCACCGGGTGTTCGGCCAGGAATGGGAACGGATACGCGGCAGCTTCGTCGCCGACGACGAGACCCAGGATGCGCACCTTTGGCGACAGGCGCCCATCGATGAGGCTCTTGTCCCCGAGCAAGAACGGGTCGGAGTCGGCGACGTCGTAGCCGGGATACGGGTTGCGGTCGTAGTCGCGGGGATGGCCCGTGTCGCGGGACAGGACGGCACCGTCGGGGTGCGCCTCGACGAATTGGCCCCAGCTAATGAGCTGGACCGGCAGGAACTCGAGCTGCGTGCCGGTCAGCTCACCGACGATCGCGCGGCCGGTCGCCTGCTGCCACCAGCTCTCGGTCTGGCGGTCGTACATGACCAGGTCCGAGTGGCGCAGGTTGCCGGTGGTGCCGAAGTCGAGGACGCGGCCATCGAGGGTGCGATCAAAGGCGATGGCGGTGTGACACAGGGGGCAGAAGGTGATCGTCACCGGTGTATCGGCCACGACGTCGTTGACGATCTCGTGCCAGATGAGGATCTGGATCGGGTAGGCGCGCCAGTCGTCACCGATGCCGACGGCGATGACCGGCTCGCGCTCGACCAGCCAGTCGGCGCGATCGACCGGCAGGAACTTGGGCTCGTCGATGGCAGGGATGCCGTCTTTGCCCGGACCGCCGCCGATGATCTCGTCCAGCGGGACGTCATACCGTGTGAAGTCGGTCGACCACCCAGCAGTCGTGACGCGCAGGCCATCGTCTGGAGCGCCGGAGGTCGGGCTCGCGGCCGGAGCCGAGGGCGCGGAGGTCCGTGGGGTGCCCGCCGGCCCGGTGCATGCCACGGTCAACAGGGCGAGGGCGGGCAGCAGGACCGGCAATCGTCGCATGACACGCCGTAGTTTGGTCGGCCACGCGCCGGACGTCTGTGGCCTGGCTGACTCGGCGGCACCTGCGCTCGAGGTCATGTGGTGCATGATGACCGCGTGTTGCGACGCCTCTTCGAACGCGACGGAGGAATGCCGGTCGCGATCCCGACCGGCGCGCCGCTGACGGACGCCGAGATGAAGGCCGGCCTGCTGCGCGAGGTCGACCTGTTCGCGGGGCTCAGCCTGGACCAGCTCCGGGAGATCAGCCGGACACTGCCGATGACGACCTGCCACACCGGGGGTCTGGTCACCTCGCCCGACGACGACGGCGAGCGGCTGTTCATCGTCAAGCGCGGTCGCGTGCGGCTCTACCGGCTCACGCCCGACGGGAAGCAGCTGACACTCGACATCCTCGACAAGGGCCGCGTGGTTGGTCGGATGTCATGGCTGGGGCAAGAGCTGAACGAGGTCTACGCGGAGGCGATCGAGGATGCGGTGGTGTGCAGCTTCACCCCAGACGAGCTGCGTCGACTGATCGACCGCTTCCCGGGCATCGGCCTGAACATGATCCGCTACCTGTCGGACCGGCTGGCCGCCTCGGAGCGCGAGCGGGAGGTGATGGCCTTTCGCTCGGTGGAGCAGCGCCTGGCGACCCGGCTCGTGGAGCTAGCCGAGCGGTTCGGCCAGCCAGATGCTGGCGGCGTGGCGATCGACGCGCGCCTGACCCAGCAGGAGCTGGCCGACATGATCGGGACATCGCGCGAAACGCTGGCGACGACTGTGTCCTCGCTGCGCGAGCGTGGGATGCTCGAGATGCAGAACCAGCGGGTCCTGATTCGCGACATGGACCGGCTGCGCGAGCTGGCCGGATCGTAGGCCCGGAGGCGGCGTCAGGCCCGGCGTGTGGGCCGGATTACATCGTTCGACGGAGCGGCCGCCGATCATCTGCGCCATGACCATCCCGATCCGAGCCATGCGCTCGCGCTGGCAGCTCCCCGGTCTCCCGACCTCCCCGACGCCGGTGCCGTCGGTTGACCGCGACACGATGCTGGCCGCCGACCACATCGCCACCGAGCGCCTGCGCCTGGGGCTGCTGCAAATGATGGAGAACGCCGGCCGCGAGCTGGCCGACCTCACCCGCCTGGCGCTGGGCGGAAGCCTGGCCGGGCGCAGCGTGTTGGTCCTGGCCGGCACCGGCAACAACGCCGGCGGCGGGCTGGTCGCGGCACGGCGCCTGGCCGGCTGGGGCGCGGACGTGTGCGTGGCATTCGCCCGACCGATTCTCTGGCTGCGCCCCGGACCGTGCGCCCAGGTCGAGCCGCTGCTGGCCGCCGGGGTGCGGACGGCGGTGGCCGGACACGACCGCTCGTATCCCGAACTGGCCGGCGAGGTCGTGCGTGCCGATGCGGTGATCGATGCGCTCATCGGCTACAGCCTGCGCGGCGCCCCGGACGCCGCCTACCAGCCGCTGATCGGTCTGGCGGCTCTGGGGGACGGGCCGGTGATCAGCCTCGACGTTCCGTCCGGCATCGACGCCTCCAGCGGGGAGCGCCGCGGTGCGGCGGTGTCTGCCGACATCACGCTGGCGCTCGCCCTCCCCAAGCGCGGGACCGAGACGGGCGAGGGTCGACGCTTCGCGGGGACCCGCTACCTGGCCGACATCGGCATCCCGGCCTCGGTGTTCGCCGAGCTCGGCGTGGGCGACGTGACGCGCTTTCCGGACGGCGCCCTCGTGCGCCTCGATTGAGCGAGGCTCACGTGCAGCGCGTCCTGATCGTCGACCCCGATCACGGGGCCCGCTCGCAGATGGCCGACGCGCTGCTTCGTAATGCGGTGATGCTCATCCCCGGCGTCAGCCCGGACCAGTACGACATCGCGTCCGCCGGCACCGACCCGGCGGGCTCGCTCGATGGCGTCGCGGACGTCCTGCGTGAGATCGGGGTCGGGTTCGAGCCGGCGCGGCGCGCTCTCGTCACGGCGCTGCGGCCGCCGCCCGACCTGCTGATCGTGGTGTGCGAGGAGGACTGCGGCAGCTGCCCCTACGTGCCGGGCGCCCGGCACGTCGTGCGCTGGCCGCAGCCGGACCCAGACGGGGTGCCCGCCGACGAGCGAATCGGGGTGCTGCGCCACATCCGCGAGGACCTCGGACTCCGCGCCGCGATGCTGGTCAATCTCGGAGGCCTGCCCCGCCGCTGACCGTCAGCTCGCTTACGGCCATCTGGCTGAGGACGCTCAAAACTCACATCCACGACGCGAGCCAACCGACAAACGTGGAGGTGAGCTGATGCAGGACTCGATGTACACCCGACGAGCCGTCATTCGCCTGCTGGGACTCGGCGTCGGCGGCGCCATCCTGGCCGCCTGTACGCCGGCCGGCCGCGGCTCGCCGAGCGCCATCGCCAGCCGGTCGCCCACCGCGAGTGGGATCATCACCTCTCCGAGCCCCACCCAGGACAGCGCCGCCACGGCGCTGGTCTCTGACGTCCTCGACTTCGAGCTGCGCGGCCCGTTCGAGTGGAACGGCGGCTCGGTGACCATGCGGCTACACGATGCATTGGTTGACGGCGAGCATGCCTACATCGTGCGCACCGACGCCAGCGACGCCGCATTCGCCGAGCAGGAGGGGCTCGTCTTCGTCCCGCTCCTCGCCGCCGCCGGCAGCCTCGACGGTGGCACCGCCGACCTCTACCTGTTCGATGAGGGCGCAGCCGATCAGCTGCCGATCCTCAGCTCGGCGCCGGGCATGGAAGGGTTCACGCCACTCTTCCGGGTGACCCGTGTTCGCGCGGCGTCGACCACCGCGCTCGATTCCGCGACCGCCGTGCAGGCCGCGGCCGATGCCGGCGACGCGGAGCTCGAGCCAACTGACGTCATCGTCAACTACCCGCTCGTCAAGTGGCCGGGCGGCGAGCTGCCGGTCGACCCCGAGGTAACGCAGCCGTTGGCCAACGGCCCGCTGCTGTCGGCGCCGGACCTCGAGGCGCTGAGCGTCGTCTTCAAACTCCACCAGTGCTATCCCGAGAGCCGCTACATCATCACCGACACATCGGCTGTGCCGATGGCGCCGATGATGAGCATCGTCGGCTCACCGGGCACCGAAGGGCTGATCGAGGCCGGCGCCACGAGCAAGATCATCGTCTTCGGCAACGGCATCCCCGGCCCAGGCGCCATGGGATTCCAGCCCGCCATCTTCGGGGCCAAGGCCGGCGACCCGGCCTGGAGCCCGATGTGGGATCACTGGACGGCGGTCTGGAACGACGAG
>JACCWY010000490.1 GCA_013697395.1 Chloroflexota bacterium
TCGTTCGACACCGAGGCGCGCCGGACCCCCGGCGCGCCTCTTTCGCGTCCGCGCTGGCTAGAATGAGCGCACGTGGACGAGCTCGCCGAACGGCCGGTCCTGGCGGTCGACCTCGGAGGCACCCAGATCCGCGCGGCGCTGATCACCCCCGACCTGGCGGTTCACGCGCGACGTGCCGTTCCGACCCGCGACGAGGATGGGGTCGAGGCCGTCGTCGCCAGGATCTGCACGGTGGCCGCCGAGGTCCGGGCCGGCGCGCTGGCGGCCGGGCTACCGCCACCGATCGGGATCGGCATCTCGGCGCCCGGACCGCTCGACCCGTGGCGCGGCATCGTCCTGTCGTCTCCCAACCTGGCGGGGTGGCGTGACGTCCCGCTCGCCGCGAGCGTGAGCGCCGCCCTCGACCTTCCGGCATTCCTCGAGCGGGATGCGAACGTCGCCGTCCTGGCGGAATGGCGCACAGGCGCCGCTCGCGGGGCGGGGACCGTCGTCTACATCACCGTCTCCACCGGCATCGGCGGCGGCGCCATCGTGGACGGACGTCCTCTCCTGGGTCCCGATGGAACGGCCGGCGAGATGGGCCACATCACCGTCGATCTCGACGGGCCGGTCTGCGGCTGCGGCGGCATGGGCCACGTCGAGGCGATCGCCTCTGGCACCGCATTGGCGCGCGATGCCCGCGCGCTCATCGACGCCGGCGCCGCCCCGCAGCTCCGTGCACTGGCCGCGGGTGGTGCGGAAGTCGACGCCGAGCTCCTTGCGCGCGCCGCGGATGCCGGCGACACCGCCGCGGCAATGCTGCTCGCGCGGGCGTGGACCGCCGTCGGCGCCATGTGCGCCTCGCTCGTGAACGCTCTCAACCCCGACGTCATCGTCATCGGTGGCGGCATCGCCCGGCACCGGCCACGCCTGCTCGAGATCGCCCGCGAGGAGATCCGGCGGCGCGCCTTCGCGGTACCGGCATCGCGCGTGCGAGTGGTGCCGGCGTCACTGGGCGATGACGTCTCCCTGGTCGGTGCGCTGCCGATCGTCAATGCACGCATCGGCGACCCGGCCTTCGCTGGCCGGTCGCACCGGCCGCAGGTGGCGGCAACCGCAACGCAAGGAGCTTCCCGTCCGTGAGCACCAGAATCGGCATCAACGGCTTCGGCCGCATCGGCCGCCAGACCCTCAAGGCCATGCTCGAGCGCCATCCAGACGCGCTTGAGGTCGTGGCGGTCAATGACCTGGCCGACGACGAGACGAACGCCCACCTGTTCAAATACGACTCGACCTACGGCCGCTACGCGGGCGAGGTGCGCGCCGGCGAGAACGAGATCGTCGTCGACGGTCATCGCATCCGCTCCTTCAGCGAGCGTGACCCGGCGGCACTGCCCTGGGGCGACCTGGGGGTCGACATCGTGATCGAGTCGACCGGCATCTTCACGGATGCGACGAAGGCCGCAGCCCATCGCGAGGCCGGCGCCACCAAGGTCATCATCTCGGCCCCCGCCAGGAACGAGGACATCACCCTCGTGCTCGGGGTGAACGAAGACCGCTACGACTCGGCGCAGCACCACATCGTGAGCAACGCCAGCTGCACGACGAACGGCCTGGCGCTGCCGGCCAAGGTCGTGTTCGACACGTTCGGCATCGAGCGCGGGCTGATGACGACCGTGCACAGCTACACGAATGACCAGAACGTGCTCGACGTGTTCCACAAGGACCTGCGCCGCGCTCGCAGCGCCGGCCAGAACATCATCCCCACCACGACCGGTGCCGCCAAGGCGGTTGCCCTCGTCATCCCCGAGCTGAAGGGCAGGTTCGACGGCTTCGCGCTCCGTGTGCCGACCCCGACGGTCAGCGTCATCGACTTCGTGGCAGTCACCTCCCGCCCGGTCACGGCCGAGGCCGCCAACGAGGCGCTCAAGGCCGCAGCGGACGGACCGATGAAAGGGCTGCTCGGCTACACCGAGGAGGAGCTCGTGTCGATGGACTTCAAGGGCGACGAGCGGTCCTCCATCGTCGACGCGGCCTCGACCATGGTGAGCGGCGACAACCTGCTCAAGGTGATCGCCTGGTACGACAACGAGTGGGGCTACTCCTGCCGAGTCGCGGACCTCGCCAGCTTCATGGCCGAGCGGCTCTAGGCGCCGTCGATGGACGCCCAGACGGTCCGCGACGTCGACGTCGAGGGCCGGCGCGTGTTCGTGCGCGCCGACCTCAACGTGCCGATCGAGGACGGCCGCATCACCGACGACTCGCGTATCCGCGCCAGCCTGCCGACGATCGTGTACCTCCTCGAGCGTGGCGCCACGGTCATCCTGGCCAGCCACCTGGGGCGGCCGAAGGGCAAGGTCAATGACGCGCTCCGCCTCAAGCCGATCGCGGACCGGCTCAGCCAGCTGCTCGGTCGACCGGTGCGCATGACGGGCGACGCGCTCGGGCCCGGGGTGCAGGTCGCCGTCGACAAGCTGCGGGCCGGGGACCTGCTCCTGCTCGAGAACCTGCGCTTCCACGCCGCCGAGGAGGCCAACGACGATGAGTTCGCACGGTCTCTTGCCGGCCTGGCCGACCTGTACGTGAACGATGCTTTCGGCGCCGCGCACCGGGCCCATGCCAGCACCGAGGGCATCACCCACCACCTGCCAGCAGTGGCCGGCCTGCTGATGGAGCGCGAGGTCGACGCCCTGTCGAAGCTCCTGCGCCGTCCACCGCGGCCGTTCCACGCGCTGCTCGGCGGCGCCAAGATCTCGGGCAAGCTCGAGGTCGTCGAGGCGCTCCTGTCGCGCTGCCAGGCGGTGCTGCTCGGCGGCGGAATGGCGAACACATTCCTTGCCGCCCGGGGCCTGGAGCTCGGCAAGAGCCTCGTCGAGGAGGACCAGGCCGCCAACGTCGAGCGCATCGTTGCCGAGGCGAGGCGCAAGCGGGTCCGCCTCATGCTGCCGAATGACGCGGTCGTGGCCCCGCAGATCCACCGACGGGCGCGGACGCAGGTCGTGGCGGTGACTGCGGTTCCGAGGGACCAGATGATCGTCGACATCGGTCCGGCGACGCGCAAGGCGTACGCCGAGCACCTGGGAAAGGCGAAGACGATCTTCTGGAACGGGCCGATGGGGGTCTTCGAGGTGCCGCAGTTCGCCGAGGGCACCAATGCCATGGCGAGGACGCTCGCCAGGAGGTCGTCCCACGGGGTCGTCACGATCGTCGGCGGCGGTGACTCCGTTGCCGCAGTCGAGAGGCTCGGGCTCGCCGCCAAGATGACCCACGTCAGCACCGGCGGCGGGGCGTCGCTCGAGTTTCTGGAGGGCAAGACCCTGCCCGGCGTCGCCGCGCTCCTGCCGGCGGATACCGAGATCAGCGACCCCGCGGAGGACGCATGACCACGCTCATCGAGGACATCATCGGCCGCGAGATCCTCGACTCGCGAGGCAATCCGACCGTGGAGGTCGAGGTCTTCCTGGAGGACGGCGCGGTCGGGTCCGCCATGGTGCCGTCGGGCGCGTCCACAGGAGCCCACGAGGCGGTGGAGCTACGAGACGGCGACGCTGCCCGGTACGGCGGCAAGGGCGTGCTGACGGCGGTCCGCCACGTCAACGAGACGATCCGGCCGGAGCTGATCGGGGTCGACGCGGCCGACCAGGTGAGCGTGGACCGGCTGCTCATCGAGCTGGACGGAACGGAGAACAAGTCGAAGCTGGGCGCGAACGCGCTGCTCGGCGTCAGCCTCGCCGTGGCCCACGCCGCGGCCGACGCCGTGGGCCTGCAGCTCTACCGCTATCTCGGCGGCGTGGGGGCCAGGACCCTTCCGGTGCCCCTCGTCAACATCCTGAACGGCGGCAAGCATGCCGTCGACTCGACCGACTTCCAGGAGTTCATGATCGCGCCGCTCGGCGCGCCGACCTTCCGGGAGGGCCTGCGCTGGGCGGCGGAGACCTTCCACGCCCTGGGTGCGCTCCTGCACGACGAGGGGCTGGTCACGACGGTCGGTGACGAGGGGGGATACGCGCCGAGCCTCGGCAGCAACGAGGACGCCATCGCCGCCGTGCTGACGGCGATCGAGCGTGCCGGCTATGCACCCGGCGAGCAGATCGCGATCGCGCTGGACCCGGCCACCACGGAGCTGTACGGGGATGGCCGATACACGCTGGCGCGAGAGGGTCGTACGCTCACCGGCGGCGAGCTGATCGACTTCTGGGCCGACTGGGCCGAGCGCTACCCGATCGTGAGCCTCGAGGACGGCCTGGCCGAGGACGACTGGGAGGGCTGGTCGGCGCTCACGGTTCGCCTCGGCGACCGCGTCCAGCTGGTCGGCGACGATCTGCTCGTCACGAACACCCGCCGGCTGGAGCGCGCGATCCGAGAGCGGGCCGCCAACAGCATCCTCATCAAGCTGAACCAGATCGGCACGCTGACCGAGACCATCGAGGCGGTCGAGATGGCTCAGCGCGCGGGGTGGACCGCGGTCATCAGCCACCGGTCCGGCGAGACCGAGGACACGACGATCGCGGACCTCGTCGTGGCGCTCAACACCGGCCAGATCAAGACCGGGTCGGTCAGCAGGTCGGAGCGGATCGCGAAGTACAACCGCCTGCTCCGGATCGAGGAGGAGCTCGGCGATGCGGCCGTGTATGCGGGGTCCGATGCCTTCGGGGCCGTCCGTGGCTGATGCATTCCGCCTGCAGGACCAGGTGGCGCGGCTGAGCGCGGAGCGGCACGACTTTGCCGAGTTCTTCCGCTCGCCGGCCGGCACGCTGAGCCTGACGGTCGCGCGCTGGCCCGCGGGATCCATCGACGAGCAGCAGCCCCACACCGAGGACGGCGTCCGGGCATGGCACGCTGACGATCGATGGCGAAGTCGTCCAGGTCGGCCCGGGCTCGATCGCGTTCGTGGCCGCCGGCGTCGAGCATCGGTTCGGCGAGATCGGCCAGGATCTCGAGGTGCTCGTCTTCTGGTCGCCGGCTCGGCACGCCAACGCGCCCGGCAGATGAGCCACCGATGCCGATGATCCGCCACCGATGTCGATGATCCATCGTGCGGCGACCGAATCGGACGACGGCCGGTCAGCCCTCGTCGGGCGGCGCGTCCTCCGACTTGGCGCGGCGACGAGCGGCTGCCGACTCGCGACTGGCGCGGGTGACGGCCACCTTGGCCTTGCCGGCGGCGGTGCGGGGCCGGTCGGTCGCCTTGCCGGCGGCGGCCTTCGACGCCTTGGCGGCGGCCACCTTCTTGCGCTGAGCGGTCTTGCTGGCGGTGGTGCGCTGCTTCGCCGCGGCCGGGGTCGCGGCCTCGGCTTCGTCGAGCAGATGCGCCGCGTTCACCTTGGTCATGAGCCGGCTCTTGCGTCGAGCGGCGTTGTTCGGGTGGAGAATGCCCTTCTCGGCGGCTTTGTCGAGCGCGCTGATCGCCGCGGCGACGGCCTCGGGACCGTCGCCGGTCGACCGGCCGAGAGCGATGTCGGAAGCCTGCAGGACGAGCGTCTTCGCCTCGCTCCGCGTTCGTCGGTTCACGGCGCGCCGGCGGAGAGCCTGTCGCACGCGCTTCAGGGCGGAGGGCGTGCGCGCGCCCTTCCAGGTTCGAGCCGTTCTTGCCACGTGGGTCCTCATCAGGGGGAGATTGCACAGGGACGCGCGCCTGGATGGGCGCGCG
>JACCWY010000511.1 GCA_013697395.1 Chloroflexota bacterium
AGATCGTACAGGGCGAATGCCCGCATCCCGTTCATCCGCGGCAGAACGTCGACGCCCCACTCGAGATAGCCCTTGAGCAGGACCTCCGTGTTTCCGCGCGACGTGAATCTCCAGCCCCGTGCCTCGAGATCGCGGCGGAGCTCGATGTAGTTGTAGATCTCGCCGTTGAAGATCAGCGCTGCCTGTCCAGGGACGACCATCGGCTGTGCCGCCGCGTCGGTCAGGTCGAGGATCCGCAGGCGCGTGAAGCCAAAAGCGACCGGGGTCGGATCGTCAAATAGCGTACGGTCGTCGAGTCGCGCCGGCGCGGGCATGTCCGGCCGCCACGCCCGAGCTTCGTCAGGCCCGCGATGCGCCCCCCGCAGTACTGCGTGCGTGAACCATGGCGAGATCGGACGCGCCGTGCCCACGAATCCGACGAAACCGCAGATACGAATCCTCCTTCGCGACGCCCGCTTCAGCCGGATCAGGCGGCCATATCAGGGACCGCGGCGCATGAGCGCGGTTTCGCGGGGCTCAACACCCAGCGACCGACCGCCCCGCCCTAGGAACAACAGCGTCAAGGAGCTCATTATGAGACCGACTATGGACGCAAGCGTCGCGTTGAGCAGAGGAAGCGGGCCGGTCGCTTCGCTCGGTGGGGTAGCTCGGCTGATGGTCTGGATTGGCGAGTTCGGGATCTCCTCCGTGAGCTGAAGCCAGATGGCTGCGCGTTCCAGTCGCAGGTCCGCAACGCGTGTGTACAGTTGTTCGAGTTGGGCGCTGCCTTCTGGGCTCAGCTTGGGCAGCTGATCGAGGGCGACCGAGGCCTCCACCAGCCGGTCGATTTCGGCGCTGATGGCGACCAAGTCCGTATCGATCGCCCGTCGTCGTTCAAGAGTGGTTTGGCTAGGTTCGGGTCCGAGCGACTCGCCTGTTGGGGGTCGCCGTCCTCGACTTCCAACGTCAGCAGGACGCTCTCCTGAGAGGTCTCTGCGCGAACTCGCCTCCTTAGCCCATCCGCATTTGTCGACAGACCGAGATCCTCAATCACCGTCTCGAGAACGGGGCGCGCCGTCGCCAGCTGAGCGTACATCTGCGCCATCAGCGGCCATGCCAGAAGCTGGGTGTAGTCCGGATCAACCGCATCGAGCACCTGTCCGGCCACCAATTGCACACGCGCCTCGTAGGTTTTGGGAAGTCTCGCGCTCACAACGTAGCCGACAGCGGCTGCCATGATCGCTGCTAGGACGATCACACTGATCGCGCTCCAAGGAATCGGCCAACGAGCCGAGCTATTCACCATGCTGCCGGTACCTCGCGCGCTCCGGGTCGTGCGGACGTTGGCGCGCGGCGCTAAGCATAGCGAGTGGCACAACACGGGTGGCGCGGTGACTATGGACTCGTGGGGCAGTTGTCGGTAATCTACCGAGCCATCGCCCCAGAGCAACCGTCCAATGAAGAGCCTGGCTAGACGGCTTCCCTTGGCTCCTCCCATTCCCATGGCTCGACCATCGCTCGGCAAGCTCGAGCGACAGCTGGTCGAGCGAGTTCTGCGCGGCGACGTTCTGGCGCTCGGACCGTTCGCCCGTGAATTCGAGGCGGGGATCGCCGCCCTCGCCCATCGCCGCTTCGGGATCGCGTGCAGCAGCGGGACGGCCGGCCTACACCTCGCGGTCCGAGCGCTGAGCATCGGCGAGGGCGATGAAGTCATCACCAGTCCGTTCAGCTTCGTGGCTTCCGCTAATTGCATCCTCTACGAACGCGCCCGTCCACGTTTCGTTGACATTGAGGAAGAGACGCTCGGTCTTGACCCGGGGCATGTTTCGGCAGCCGCCAGCGCGCGCACGCGCGCCATCTTGCCGGTACACGTCTTCGGTCGGCCGTGCAAGATCGCGGAGATGGTCGACATTGCCCGCCACAACGGATGGCGACTCATTGAGGACGCCTGCGAGGCTGTAGGGTCGAGCACACATGGCCAGCCTGCCGGTTCATTTGGGGATGTCTCCGTCTTCGCCTTCTACCCGAACAAGCAGATCACCACCGGCGAAGGCGGAGTCGTCGTGACCGACGATCCGGATCTTGCGGGCCTCGTCAGGAGCCTCGGGAACCAGGGCCGGGACGAGGAGGTCGTGTGGCTACGCCATGTTCGACTCGGATACAACTATCGAATGGATGAGCTCTCTGCCGCTCTCGGCGTCGGTCAGCTGCAGCGGCGAGCGGAGCTCTGCGCCGCGCGGCTGCGGGTCGCGTGGTGGTACAAAGAGGCCATGCGCGACATCGAATGGCTGCAACTGCCGGCTGCCGGGCCACATGACGAAGTCGACTGGTTTGTATTCGTGATCCGTCTCCATCGGGAGATCGATCGCGACGGGGTGATCTCGGCGCTCGCCGCAACACGTATCGCGTCGCGGCCATACTTCACGCCCCTCCACCTTCAGCCTCTCTACCGCGACGCTTTTGGGTATCGGCCGGGAGACTTTCCGGTAGCGGAGCGCGTTGCGGCCTCCACGCTCGCTCTGCCGTTCTGGGCTGGCATGACGGAACGGGAGGTCGAATACGTCGCTGATGCCCTCGTCCGAGCGGTAAGGCCCGCCTGAGTCGGTGGTGCAAAAGGCGTCACATCGGCGCCATGCTCCGGGTAGCGCCCTTCCCGTTGGCGCGACCCGCCGTGTCTGGATCTTCAACCACTACGCCGACGCCCCGGACCGGGCAGGCGGCCGGCATTTCGCCCTGGGGCTACAGCTCGTCGCCCACGGCCTCGACGTGACCATCTTCGCAGCAGGCTTCGATCACCTTACCCAGCAGGAAGTGCGAGCCACTGGGTTCCGGCTATCAAAGACGCGTTCGTTCCGCGGCGTGCGCTTTGTCTGGCTGCGGACCGTGCCGTACCGCGGCAACAGCTGGCGGCGCATCGCGAACATGCTGAGCTATTCCGTTATGGTCGTCGTCGCTCAGATCGGCCGTAACAAGCCCGACGTTATCATTGGATCGAGCGTGCATCCTCTCGCGGCGCTGGCGGCATGGTTCGTCGCGCGCCTTCGGGGAGCCCGATTCGCCTTCGAGATCCGTGATCTCTGGCCGCAGACGCTCGTTGACCTCGGTGCCGTCTCGGCGCGGTCGCTATCTGCCCGAGCGCTGTGGGCTCTCGAGTCGTTCCTCGTCCGAGAGGCCGACGCGGTCATCGGCCTGGTGCCCGGGACGAGGGCCTACCTCGCCGGGCGGCGCCTGCCCACGCACCACGTTTACTACCTCCCGAACGGGGTTGACCTGGATGACGCCGGCGGCGATGGCAAGGATTCCTCCCATCCAGTAGTTCGGGCAATGCTCGAGGAAATCGCGCGTCGCCGGACTGCCGGGGAGTTCGTCCTAATCTATCTCGGGTCGCATGGGCGCGTGAACCGTCTGGATGTGGTGCTGGCTGCCCTTCAGTTGGCGAACCGTCGATCACGACGGCCCATTGGCCTGATCCTGGTTGGCGACGGTCCGGAGAAGGCCAGATTGCGGCGACTCGCGCGCAGAACCGCGATCGACCGTGTCTCGTTCAGGGACCCTGTGCCGAAGTACTCCGTTCCAACAATCCTCGCCGCGGTTGACGCGGGCGTCATTCACACGACCCGAACCCCGGTCTATCGCTACGGGATCAGCTTCAACAAGCTCTTTGACTACTTAGCGGCCCGCAAGCCAGTTGTCTTCGCCTGTGAGACCGCGTACGATCCTGTCCGCCGCTCGGGAGCCGGTCTCGTCGTGGCACCCGACGACCCGGACGCTATGGCCGCCGCATTCGTGGACCTGAGTTCCCGCTCGCCCGACGAGCTGCGATCGATGGGTGCCGCCGGGCGATCACTCGTCGAACGTGAACACGATTTGCGGCGACTAGGGGAACGGCTTGTCACCATCATAGGGACCCCCTTGGTCCCGACAGAGTGAGTCGAGAGTCCGACGCACGCAACTGTGGATGGAGAGGAAGGCGTCTTGCGTGTCCCTGGTGACCGAGGTGTGCCGATCCGATGATTCCCAGTGGGACGAGTGGCTCGATCGGACCGAGGACGACATCTACCATCGTCCGGGCTACCACCGGTTCCACGAACTGACCGGCCGGGGGAGCGCGCGCCTTATCGTCATCCAGCACGGGCCGCACGCATTGCTCTGGCCGTACCTCGAGCGACCGGTATCACAGGTTCCAGAGCTGGACGACGTCTCGGCGATGGATGCCGATTCAGTCTACGGTTACCCGGGACCGCTCTACGTCGGCACGAGACCGACCGAAGCCTTTCTCTCTAGAGCGTGGCGCGCGCTCGAGGCGCACTGGCGAGATCAGGGTGTCGTCTCCGTCTTCACTCGCTTTCACCCCATTCTCGGCAATGCCGCGCTTGCCCGGCGCTTTCCAGATGTTGCCGCGAGTGGGGTCCAGCGCCTGGGGGAGACGGTATCGATCGATCTGCATCTGCCCGAAGAGGAGGCAGCCTCTTCCTAGCCTGGTTGCGGACGCCAGTCAGGGCCGCGCTCTGCGCGGGCCTGGGGAAGGCGTCGCATTCACGAAACCGCTGCCGATCCTGTTCGGAACCCCGGATGAGAACGGGCGATTCTGGCATCGCACGCCGGACGCGAATGCGCTCACAGTCGACATCTTCGGAAGCGTCTTTTACCTGCTGACGCGCTACGAGGAGATCGTCCTGCGTGGGCGCGACCCATTCGAACGCTTTCCGGCTCGCAGCTCACTGGCTTCGGCCGAAGGGTTTCTGGATCGTCCGATCGCCGACGAGTATGTCGACCTGTTGTGGCTCGCGATGCTTTCCCTCTGGCCACGGTTGAGGCGACGCGAAACCTCGTTCAGGCTGCGGCTGACGCACGATGTCGACCGCCCCTGGGCCGCGCTTGGGAACAGAACCGGAGCGATTGCGCACGCCGTTGGCGGCGATGTCGTTCGCCGGCGCGACCCCGCTCTCGCCGCCCGTCGGATAAGGTCATTCTTCGATGCTCGGTCCGGTCGGGTCGACCGGGACCCCTTTAACACCTTCGACCTGCTCATGGAAACCAGTGAACGGTATGACCTGCAGAGCACGTTCTACTTCATGGCCGGCGCAAGTGACCCCAGGTTCGACGGCTCCTACCTGATGTCCGACCCGCCCGTGCGGGATCTCCTCATGAAGATCAACCGGCGGGGTCATGAGGTGGGCCTGCACGCCAGCTACGAGACCTTCCGCTCCGCCGAGCTGATGCAAGCGGAATTCGATGCACTCAAAGCCGCCTGCAGAGCCGTCGGATTCGATCAGACGATGTGGGGCGTCCGACAGCATTACCTCCGCTTTGAGACCCCGACGACGTGGCGGAACCAGAACGCGGCCGGCCTCGCGTATGATTCGACGCTTGGTTTCGCGGACGCGAATGGCTTCCGAGCGGGGACGTGTCGCGAGTATCCGGTCTTTGACCTGCTCGACCGTCGCACACTGGAGCTACGCGAGCGGCCGTTGATATTCATGGATGCGGCATCTCAGGCGTACTTGGCCATGGAGTTCAGTGGCGCAGCCGCCAGCGTCCGGGCGCTTGTCGCGACGTGTCGGCGCCACCACGGAGAAGCCGTCGCCCGGAGCCGAGCAGCGAGCCCACTACGTAGAGCTGATCGAGTCGCTCGTCCATCCAGGCTGAGACCCACCGCTCCGGCCGATCCGTCACCCAGTCGAAGATGGCGCCCGGAGTGCCGCAAGAGCGATCGTGAACGGCGTCCGACGTGCACCCCGCTGCGGCGCATAGGAGGCTCTCATTGTGCTCGCGCGGACGATCCCACCATCCGGAGTCGCCTCGGCGGGTGGGCACCTCACGCTCTGTCGGTTCCGCGCGCGGGCACCCGACTCCCTTCCGGATGGGCACCTGACTCGCCGGACGGTCGAACATGTGAGGACCCGCGCGGGCCGGTCCTGAGCACGAATCTGGCTCATTCACTGGGGAGTGGCCAGGCGGTAAGGCGCCTGACTCTGGATCAGATCGGCTGGCGTCCAGATCCACGCCGACTGTTGAGCGGCGCGCTTCCACTGGTCGTGGCCGACGATCGGGATCCGCAGGACGCTGAAACGCAGGTCCGTCCCCGGTCGGACCGGCGATCTCTGTATCGGCGATCCTGCTGGCGCCGCCGCCAGGTGAGCATCAGACTCCTCTGACGCGGCCCCTTCGAGCAGGTCATCGCGCTCTGACGCGCCTTGCCCCTGGTGACCGGTGAGCGGCTGGCACTGCCGGCATGCCCGGACCGATGAGCTCCCGAAGGCGGTGCTCGGTCTATTGTCGATCCGGCTTGATCGCCCGGCGGTAGCCTGCGGTCTGACCGACGTCGTGGAACTGATGCCGGCCTGGCGGGTCGAGGGGTATGACGGCCTCGACCGTTACCTCTTGCCGCTGCGTGCCGCTGCGCCGCGTCTCGTGAGGTTCGCACGTCGCGACGGCGGCGCCACCGACGAGCGGGGTTCCGGCCGGCTGGAGGCGACAGCTGCTCGCAAGGGTCGGCAACGATCGGCGACGGGAGTTGGGGGTCCAGATCAATTAGAACATCCACACGATGCAGCTACGCGATGTCCTCACCGGCGGCCGACTCCCACTCGTCTCGTGCGTGAATCGGT